>DATFJD010000565.1:0-2733 GCA_035269475.1 Halalkalibaculum sp. | reverse complement strand
AATAGAACTCATGGAAAAACTGTGGGAGGATCTTTCTTCATCGCCGGATTACTCCCCGCCGGAATGGCACGGAGAAGAACTCGTCCGGCGGAAGAATGCAGTGGAAGAAGGAAAGGAAACATACACGGATTGGAATAAAGCGAAAGACGAGATTAGGCAGAAAATAAATTTGGAAAGAATCCTGTTGCAGAAACTGCTGTACCTCTACATACTAAAACAGGTACCCCGGCTTATGATTTTGTGTCCTATAAGTTCGGCTGCTTTTCCTTTCAGGCCAATACAGGTTTTTATAATAATTACTTTACTACCGTTTCCAGATATTTATGAATCCTCTCTCTACTCGAAACCAAACTGGAAAACTGCTTATCTGAAACGTCACTGAATCGTGCCAGTACTTTCCGGTTAATGTCCGTTTGGTTTTCAAAAATTGCCAGTGAGCGGAAGGGAATTCCTCAATACCTTAAAAGAATCAAAACTTACACCGCAACAAGCATTGCCGTTCCGTACATGATTGCAATACCCAGCACCAAACCGGTGAGATTTGATACGGTAAACCAGTTTCCTGATTCTGTATTTTTTTTCAGAAATACTCCCACTTCCACTATCACCTGCAGGATGGCGCCGGCACCAATGGCAAACAGGATAGCCGTCCAGTGCGGGGAGTAAGCAAAAGCTCCCAGAAGGGTTCCCGCCGCTGCCGGTAGGCCGGCCAAAAGTGTTAAATAAACAAATGTACTGAACCGAATTTTCCGCTTTAAAAGAGGAGCCGCAATACCGATTCCTTCCGTTAAATTATGAAGGGTGAATCCGACAACGAGAAAGGAGCCGAGCGCAGCTTCTCCGGCAGCCATCGCAGCTCCCACAGCCAGTCCCTCGCCAAGATTGTGGAGACCGATACCGAAAGCAAGATAGGTAGAGAGAGAAAGTCCTTCGGGTGCCGTTCCGCCCCGGCGGCCGATGGCAAAAATAATAAGAAATGCGATTCCCCCCATCAGCCATACCATGAGGTTTCCATTAAAGGCCCCGGCTGCCATCTCTGATACTTCGAGTCCCTCCTGCAAAGTATCGAGGAGTAAATAAAAGAGTAGTCCGATGGTCAGGGTAAGCAGAAAATTAAGCCCCGCAGGACCAAGCGTTTTCAGGTAGGGATAAAAAAGAAGGCCGAGTGCCACCGGTATCACACCGATATAGATACCCAGTAAAATATAAGCCCAGACACGTTGCATAGACCATTCCGGCGTTGGTACAGCAATCTCAATGGTATGTCCGAACGTTGCCCCGGTGTTGGTGATAAATGTGATCTCGTGAAGTTCATTCCTCACCCAGGGATAGGGAATATCTATTTTTGCTGTTGATAAGCGGGATAACGGACCTTCCGGTGTCTGGGTAAATGCCCAATACGCATCGTCGACTATAACCTGTGCAATCCGAACCGGTTCCGATCCATTGACCCGAATCGACAAATGGATACCTTCCTCATCCAGCGTGGTTCTCTCAACAGTAACTTCTTCTATGGGCGGAGCCACAACCCCGAGCGGTTCCAGTGGATTGGTGGTAAGAAAAAGGACAATTGATCCCAGCAGCAATACAACGGGAATTACAATCCAGACCCAGGGGGGAAGATGATGTGAACTATTTTTATTCATACCACTCCCTCCTCATCTGTAACATCAAAGAAGCTCATCCATCCCAGTTCCGCAAATTCAGACTGGTGAGCGTGAAACATAAATTTACCGGGTTCAAAATCCTCAAATGAAATCTCCAGAATTCCCCGCTGTCCCTGGCACATCATAATCGTATCCACCGTTTTCTGTGTGGGAGTCAGCGTGGTGCCGTGATCATAAAAATCAAAGAAATTGGCATGCAAATGAAACGAATTAATCGGATCAAATTCGGTAATGTTGATCAGATAAACACGAATCGGTTTTTGCCGGTTAACAGGGATCGGGGTGTTCTGATATGCAAATGCGATAGTGTTGGCAGCATAAACTTCGTTCTCATTGTCGAAGTTCGTATCGAAACTGTTCATAATGATCATATACTCCTGCCAGCGCTGATTTTCTTCCGAATTAAGTAGCCGGGAACGGGCAACATCACTTTGTTCAGGATGAAGGGACGGATCCGGGTCAATGATAAAAGCCCCGTAAAGTCCTTTGTGAATATGACGTTTCAGCGGGGTTGAATGGCAATGATAAAGATGGCAGCCATACGGTTTTGCATCAAATTCATACGTAAACGACTCAGCTGGTCCGATCATAGCAGGCCCGGAACCAGGTACCCCATCCATCTCTGCAGAATGAATCCCATGAAAGTGAATGGTATGCGGATGGGAGCCGGCGTTCGTAAAATGAACGCGAATCCGGTCGCCCTCCGTACAGCGGATTGTCGGACCGGGGATTCTGCCGTTATAAGTCCAGGCCGGAAAGAATACACCCGGAGCTATCTCAACCTCTTTATCTATGGCTACAAACTGGTACTCCCGAAGTGTTTGTCCGTTGGGAAGTTGGGAAACTTTTCCCGTATCCCAGTCGGTAAGGATCTCATGCGGATCAAATCCATTTCTCTTATGATCTACTCTTCCCACTGCCGACATCCCGCCATGGGGTTCCGGTTTATGGGGAGGGTCTTCTTTCTTTTGTTGCTTTACATCCTGTGACAGATCCGGAGAAGCGTTACCTGTAATCAGGGAACCCGCTAATGCTGCTGCACCGGAAAAGAGTCCGGTTTTAAGGA
>DATFJD010000564.1:0-8739 GCA_035269475.1 Halalkalibaculum sp. | reverse complement strand
ATCGCTCTGACTTTCCTTAAGCTTTGGGTGGGATGTTATGATTCATTCGGAATAGATTTTCCGGATCCCATTTTTCCTTAAGGCTCTGAAGCTTTTCCCAATGCCGGCCGTAAGCAGATTCAGCCTTCTCTTTTCCTTCGTCAGCTAAATAATTTACATAAACCCCCTCTGCCGCATATGGTTCAAGATCATTGAATAGGTCATCTGCCCATGCCTCCATTTCAGCATCTCGTTCTTCCTTTTCCCATTTTGGCACAGCTGTAATACAAAATCTGCGTTCTCTGTGCGGGAAAGCAGTGGCTTCTAAACTTTTACGGCCAATAGCACCTCCCATCGGTTCCAGGAAGATGCTGGAATAGGGCGTAGGAACCGGAGCAGCTTTTTCCACAAATGCGTCAATGGCCTCATCCGGCAAAGAGTCAAAAAATGCTGACCGGTAGTTGTTTCGGTCACCGGCTCTGTACATCTCATCCAGGTCCGAAAGTAAACCGGCATACCGAGTAACTTCAACTTCATCTGACAGGGAATTACCGGCTTTTCGCAGGGGTTCAATCACCGGCTCCCCATCCGAAGGCTCCCCGGCATAAAGCGGGTACAGACAAAAGACCGTTTCACCCCCGGGAGCCTGAAAAATTACCGGCATGCACTGAAGTTCGTCCGGTGCTTCCGCCATGTAATCCCGCCAAAAACGAAGCAGATCCGGGGCGTCATCCATAGAATGAACTATAGGGCCTGCCAGCACTTCCGGACCCAATTTGTGCAGGCGGAATTCAAAAGAGGTGACAATGCCAAAATTCCCGCCTCCACCGCGTATTCCCCAAAAAAGATCCGCATTCTGCTCTTCACTGGCATGTACCAGTTCTCCGCGGGCTGTGACAATATCTGCTGACAGCAGGTTATCACAGGCAAGGCCATGCAACCGTGAGGTCCAGCCCAATCCGCCCCCAAGCGTGTAGCCGGATATACCCACTGTCGAAACCGGGGCGCCGGTGGTCATCAGGCCGAAAGCCTGCGCTTCATGGTCAAGGTCTCTCACCCTTGCTCCCGGCCCTACCCAAGCCGTTTTGGCCTCGGGATCTATACGAATTCCGTTCATCAGAGAGAGATCGATCATCAGTCCATCCTCGCAAACAGCGTGACCTGAAACATGATGGCCGCCACCCTTTACGGAGAGCAGCATATTCTGTTTTCTTGCAAATTTCACGGACGCTATTACATCGGCAGCTCCCCGGCACCGGACAATAGCAGATGGCTTGCGGTCTATTTTACCATTCCATATTGACCTGGCTCCATTATAGCCCTCATCCCCGGGGAGTAATAGTGTGCCCCTCAGTTCGTTCTCTAATTTTTTCATTACTTTTCTGATTTTATGCTACAGCTATTTCAATAAATCTGAGAAAAGAAAAGCTTTAAAGCCAATAAAAATAAAACCATTCAATGTATTGTCTACATAGATAACCTAACTCATTTGCCTGATGTTCCAAACCCTTCTTTAATGAAATTGAGAGTTAGTTCTACTCGCCCGGCTGTAAAAGCGCACTATTGATTTTCTGCAATAATTTTAAAAAAGTTAACCTCCTGTAATTATTGAGGGTACCTATAATTTAAATCAAAGAGAAAGAGAAGAAAGAAAAAATTATGAAGAAGCTGATCTTAACCTTTACTCTATTTGGAGTCTTGTTTGGGTTGCAAGGAGTAGCACAAAATCCTGATCATTCAAATATCGCATTTTCTCAGGATTTTGATAAGACTACCGTAGCGGAAGCCGATACAACCGATAAGCTCTCCTACCTTAATAAACTCCCTCCTTTAATTGACCGGAACCTTTTCTTCGGAAATCCGCAGATAACAGGGGCAGAAATTTCGCCTGACGGTGAGTATATAGCTTTTCGAAAACCCTACAAAGATGTGATGAATGTATGGGTTAAAAAGAAGGGTGAATCCTTTGATCAAGCCAAACCTGTTACTGCCGATACGGCTCGTCCTGTTCGTGCTTACTTTTGGAGCAAGAATAGTAAGTACATCCTCTATGCACAGGATAAAGGCGGCAATGAGAATTTTAACATTTATGCAGTAGATCCATCGGCTGAAGCCGGTGAAATGGGAGTTCCTCCTGCCCGTAATCTTACCGATATGAAGAATGTACGGGCGATGATTTATGCTGTGCCTGATAACACCCCAAATGAAATTATTATTGGATTGAACGATCGCAATCCACAGTATCATGATGTATACAGGTTGAATATACAGTCAGGCGAAAAAGAACTTTTACGTAAAAATACAACCGGCGTTGCCGGCTGGATAGCAGATCATGAAGGAAATATCCGACTTGCCGCTCGAAAAACAGACGACGGGGGTACTGAACTTCTTCAAGTTATGCCGGACACCCTGAATCAAATTATGAAAGTTAGTTTTGAGGAAAGCTTAAATCCCATTCGTTTCCACAAGAATAATAAGGAGGTATACCTGTCAACCAATCAGGGCCGTGACTTAAGTGCTCTATACCTCATGAATCCGCAAACCGGGGAACGTGAAATGGTTCATTCCGATCCGGAAAAAGAAGTGGACTTTGGAGGAGCCATTTTTTCAAATGAATCTGATGAACTGTTGGCAACCGTTTATACCGGGGAGCGACAGCGGGTTTATCCGATGGATGATACCTTTAAAAAGGATTATGCATTTCTATCATCCGAGCTTCCTGACGGGGAAATTAATTTCACTTCCCATAATTCAAGCGATCGTTACTGGCTGGTTAACGTAGAGCAGGACGTAGATCCGGGATCAACTTATCTATATGATCGATCCGCTAAAAATATTATAAAGCTCTACGATTCCCGTCCGGAACTGCCTACTGAACACCTGGCAGAGATGAAACCTATAACGTACGAAGCTCGCGACGGACTTAAAATTCCGGCTTATCTTACTATCCCTAAAGGAGTGAAACAAGAAAATCTGGCGCTGGTAGTTAATCCGCATGGAGGCCCGTGGTCTCGAGATACCTGGGGATACAACTCCACGGTTCAATTTCTTGCCAATAGAGGATATGCCGTATTGCAACCTAATTTCCGGGGCTCTACCGGATATGGAAAAGAATTTCTGAATGCCGGCAATGAAGAATGGGGCACGGGAAGCATGCAACACGACATAACCGATGGGGTTAAATTTTTAATCGATAAAGGCATTGTCAATCCCAATAAAGTTGCCATTTATGGAGGTTCCTATGGAGGATATGCCACTCTTGCCGGACTTGCCTTTACTCCGGACATTTATACTGCAGGAGTTTCCTTAGTAGGGCCGTCTAACATCATTACCCTACTGAAGTCCATACCGCCTTACTGGAAGCCGATCCAAAAAATGTTTGAGAAACGAGTGGGAGACCTTGACAATCCTCAAGACGTTGAACGCATGAAAAAGCAGTCACCGCTCTATTCTGCCAAACAAATTGAGGCTCCGCTACTGGTAATTCAGGGTGCTAATGATCCTCGCGTTAAAAAGCAAGAATCCGACCAGATTGTAGATGCGTTGCACGAACTGGGACAACCTGTTGAATACATTGTTGCTCCCGATGAAGGCCACGGCTTTGCAGGTGAAGAAAACCGGATGGCTGCCTATGTTGCCATGGAGAAATTCTTTTCTACGCATGTGGGCGGTAAATTTCAGGAAGAGATAGAACATGAAATAAGGCAACGGCTAGATGAAATAAGAATAGATATAAGCAAGGTAACCGCCAGCGCAAGCGAAGCAGGTAATTAACTGTTCTAAAGAATATTCCTTAACCAGCTCTCAATATGCCGGCCTGTTCAGGGCCGGCATCTTTATTTATCCCTGAAATTGACAAACCTGCAACAAGATCCCTCCATTTTCGTCTAAACCCCTACTTAAGTTATTGAATACTAGTTATCTGGCGACAGTACGGAAACCTGACCGTACAATTCCTGCTGTATCAGTAAAATGGTAAAAGAATGAATGCGCAAATCAAATACGTGAAATCATGTTCCAAAAATATTGCCTACCGGGTATCGGGACAGGGAAGCAAATCATTGATACTGGTAAACGGCTGGGTAACCAACCTGGAAGAACTGCATACACTGCCCGGTCTGGAAAGCTGGTTGAGAGACTTGCAAACCTTCAGCAGCCTGACGGTATTTGATAAGCGAGGAGTCGGTCTTTCCGACCGTGTCAATGAACAGGAT
This sequence comes from Halalkalibaculum sp., assembly GCA_035269475.1. GTDB lineage: Bacteria > Bacteroidota > Rhodothermia > Balneolales > Balneolaceae > Halalkalibaculum. The sequence continues at coordinate 4,546 of DATFJD010000564.1, read as the reverse complement.
CTGCCCGGGTTGTCTGAAAGATTGGAAGATATCCGGGCAATCATGAACAGGGAACAGATTCCAAAGGCTACCCTGCTGGGCATTTCAGAGGGCGGGCCCATTGCCCTTGCTTTTGCTCACAAATATCCGCACTTGGTTGAATCGATTATTATAATTGGCAGTTTTGCACGCTGGATAGAAGATGAAACCTATCCCCATGGTATATCAACCGAGCTGCATGCCAAGACCGTGAAAGAAATTGAGGATAACTGGGGCAAACCCATAGGGTATCAGCTTATGGCTCCCAGCCTTCAAAACAGCGAAATTTTTAAAAAGGCGTGGGCTTCATTCCTCAGGAAAAGCGCCAGTCCCGGTACAGCTAAGACTTTTTACCATATGAACCTGAACATCGATGTGAGAAAGCTGTTACCCGAAATTAACTGCCCCGCGTTAATCATGCACCGGAAAGGCGACCGGCTTATACCCTTCCAGCTCGGGCGGTATATGGCGAATCATCTTCCACAAGCCAGCTTCCTGCCATTGGATGGGGAAGATCATCTCCCATGGGTGGGAGATGTAAAGCCAATCACAAATGCTATTGCTCAATTTATGGGTGAGCATTTTATGCCGCATCGCGAAGTGTTGGAAGAAGGAAAACTGCAGCCCGAAGACCTTGAAACCCTTCATGCACTGAAAACTCACCTGGAAGCCAATTATTTTGAGCACTACAGCATCGAAGAATTATGCTATCAGTTTAATATCAATGCCTTTAAACTTAAATACGGATTTAAAAAATTGTTTGGTATACCGGTGATGCAGTTCGTAAGAGAAGCCCGTTTGAAGCATGCCAAAAAACTGCTTGAAAAATCCCGCCTCAGCGTCAAGGAGGTAGCCTACAAGATCGGCTATCGGCATCCGGAAAGTTTTTCCAAGGCCTTTAGCAGGTTATATGATCAATCGCCTTCGGAAATGCGCTAATTTGCATTCCCCGCACATTAGCTTTCATCCAGCAAATGAACCCTTAATAATTTCATCCAAACAGCGTATCCCTCGTCATTGAGGTGAATGCCGTCTATAAACAGCATTTCTTCACGTATGGTACCGTCCTCTTTAATAAAATGCGGACCGGTATTTACATAAATTACTTGCTCATGGCTTTCTGAAAATTCCGCTATTAGCCGGTTGGCACGCTCAGCCTTCTCCCAAATATTCCGGCGGGAGGTAGTCGGAGTAATACGCAAATAATAGAGCTGGGTATTTGGCAACTTCTCTTCCATTCTTCTAACCAACTCTTTGAACAACTCCACCAGCTCTTCAGGGCTTTTGTCATTCGGCCGGCCGGTAATGTCATTGGTGCCTGCGAAAAGCACTATGGTATTAGTTTGGTAGGGCCAAATGATACGGTCGGCATAATAAAGTACATCACTGAGTTTGGCTCCACCGAATCCTCGCTGAATGACCGGAACAGGTGCCATGTCCTGTTCCAGGGTAAACCAGAAACGGATACTGCTGCTCCCTACAAAGAGTACGGCATCCTCCGGATATGTTTCATCGGCATCACCGGCTGTCAACTCTTCGATATCTTCTTTCCAGACGAGTTGATCGTCACTCTCCAGTTTCTGAAATTCGTTGTAAACGAAAACTCCACCCGCCAGTAAACAAATTAGGAGCAGAGTTAACGCGCCGAGTCCAATTCTTAGTAAAAGTTTCTTCACTTTATCCCTTCTTTTTAGTTTGTCCCAGAACCGGTATCAGTTTTGGAGTGGATTCCTGGTATTCGCGGTAGGTATTTCCGAACTCGTTCACCAGGTCACGCTCCTCGAAATACACGGCAATGTATATATAAAGGGTAATTACCGAGGCATACAGTATATGACCTGCGGTAAGGTGGGGAGTAAACCAGTGAATCATCAGCCAGCCCAGGTATATGGGATGACGAACAATACGATAGAGCAAAGGTGTCTTGAACTGATATCTGAATTCGGTTTTCCCCTTCCATTGGTACCAGGCCTGCTTCAAACCGAACAAATCAAAGTGATCGATCAAAAAAGTGCTAAAAAGTCCGAAAAACCAACCTAGGCCATATAATCCCCAGAAAAGGTTTTCCCATACCGATTCCCTGAGATCATAAATTTCATAAGGGAGAGGAATCCAGTACCGGCAAATCAGTAGGGTAACCGCAGAGGACATAAAGATATAAACACTGCGTTCGGCAGAAGACGGTACCCATCTTTTCAGCCACTTCTTAAATCCTTTCCGGGCCATTACGCTATGCTGAATTCCAAAAGTTGCCAACAGCAGCAGGTTCACGGTAATTGCTATGCCTGTCGAAGACCTAGCTCCACCGTTGATAGATTTAGGTACTCCAATTTCGGATAAAAATCCCGCATAGTATACGATTGCTCCCAAACCGAAGAGATAACTCATCACGGCAAAAAACAATATGATAATTCGTTTCATAACTGTTCAAATATGTATTTATAATTACGCATGGTTAGGATACGAAGCTACAGCTGACCTGTAAGTATTTTGAAATAGCCGTTCGGTATGATTTTTTTACTTTCGGTATTTTTTGGGTTTCAAACAGGTATAATGACTCTCAGATAAGGATAAATGAACCGGGCAAGGGTTCGGAAAGATCAATCACAATACCTTAATAATGAATGCAACAGATTTTAAAGGTTTACAAAAAACCTTTACCTACAGACAGTTAAATAAGGCAGCACCGCAGGATGTCTTCCCATTGCTTTGTCCTGTAAGAGAATGCGACTGGCTGGATGGATGGAATTACCAAATGATTCATTCCGAATCAGGCCTTATAGAAAAAGACTGTGTTTTCACTACTCCCATGCATGGAAATGAAGATACCGTCTGGCAGGTAACCCAATACGATCCGGAATCTTTCCGCATCGAGTTTGTCCGTTTTACGCCCGGCGATAATGTGGTAAAAATCAATATCAAGCTCCGTAAAGTCCATGCTTCACTTACCGAATCTACTATTACCTACCGGTACACTGCATTGAGCAGAGATCAAAACTCGTACCTTGAATTCGAGCTGGAACAGGATTTCAAAAATTCCATGACCTGGTGGGAAAAGGCCATTAACCACTACCTGCTGACCGGTGAGATGCTAAAACAAAAAGAAGTATGAAACCTATACCCGAAATAGATGCACTGGAAATATATGAGAAGGTTCATGAGGAGTTGATCAACCTGTTGCGAAATCTTGATACCCAAGAATGGGAGACCCTGACCTGGAATGATAACTGGCAAGTTCGGGATGTAGTAGCTCACCTTCTGGATGGGGACCTGCGGCGCTTATCCCTGCATAGAGACGGAATGGCTCCGCCTCAGCCCAAGCAGGCTGTAACCGATCATGCCTCCCTGGTTTATTTTCTAAATGATTTGAATAAAACCTGGATAGAGGCCTCAAAACGCCTGAGTGCGAATGTGCTGCTGCAGCTGACAGAGTTTGTGCATCCAAAGGTCATCGACTTCTTCAAAAAACTGGATCCGGAAGGAACCGCACAGTTTCCGGTATCCTGGGCCGGCGAACAAACCTCTACCAACCGCTTTGATATTGCCCGGGAGTATACTGAAAAATGGTATCACCAGCAGCAAATTCGGGAAGCAGTAAATCGACCCCTCCTCACCCAAGAGCAATGGCTGCATCCTCTCCTGCATACGCTTATTAAAGCTGTACCCGCCGTTTACGAAAAGCATGCTTCCGACAAAAAAGAGAGCAAAATACTTATCCGGATAACCGGAAAATTCAGCTACACTTGGCTGCTTACTGAAAAAAATGGTCGCTGGCAACTCTTTCAGCCGGAAGGTGAAACACCGGATACATCTATACGTATGGAAGCAGACACCGCCTGGAGATTATTTTCCAATAATATCAGTGAAGAAGAAGCTTTAAAAAAGACAGATGTTACCGGGGATCACAGCCTGGGGGCAATCATATCAAAAACTACTTCGTATATGAAGTAGTGCCTTCCGGGTGATTTAACTTTTTAGGCTGACCGGAAATATTCCTAATTGATTTAGCTTGCAATTCTTCAGAACTGGTGTAAATTTTGCTTTGTGGCAATAGGGTTAAACCATTAATAAATCAGTACATACCCTGGGCAATGAGTAATGATCAGCAGTTTGTTGAACAGGATTTAAAAAAACATGAAGCCCTTCGAAGCATCATTGAAGGGACTGCGGCCCATACCGGAGAAAAGTTTTTCCGCCAGCTCGTTAAACACCTTGCGCTTGCGCTTAACACCAAAGCCGCATGGATTACCGAGCATATTGAAAACGAGCAGCGGTTGCGCGCCCTCGCCTTTTGGGTTGATGGCAGCTTTGTGGAAGGATATGAATATGCCATAGAAGGGACGCCTTGCGAGCTTGTGCTGGGAAAAAAGGAGATGCTTCATATCCCCAAAAATGTGATCAATCTTTTCCCAAATGATCCGGATCTGAAAACCTATAGGGCTATGAGCTATCTGGGTGCACCGCTCATTGATTATGATGGCAACACTCTGGGCAACCTTGCCGTCATGGATACCCATGAAATGCCAAA
>DATFJD010000563.1:0-4799 GCA_035269475.1 Halalkalibaculum sp. | reverse complement strand
TCAATACGGCGGTGAATACCGTGATGCCCATTTCTACACTGACCGGCCACCAGAGCAAGCCCGCTGTCACGGCGATCATCAGAACGGCCAGTGTAAAGTGGGGACTAATCCTGTCTGCCAGCGAGCTGACGGCCGGCGTTTGAGCAGATTCGTCAAAAGCTGATTCATTCCATAATTTGGTAAGGTAGCTGTTGGAAACTTCTTTTACAGTTTCCATTTTGGCTGAAGGCCCGACAATTTTTCCACCGGCATAGATGGTTTCTCCCTCTTTAACCTCAACCGGTTCCGATTCACCGGTAATGAAGCTGTAATCTACAAAGCATTTATCCGACTCAAGCAGGGCATCTGCGGGCACCAGCTCCCGGTTTCTGATAATAATGGAGGTGCCTTCCTTCAGACGGTCGATAGACTGTGTTCGTTCTTCCCCGTTTTTGCCCGCAACCGTGACGGAAATGGGGAGGTAAGACTTGTAGTCCCGGTCAAAGGAGAGGCGCTCGTAAGTTTTCTTCTGGATAATGCGGCCTATAAGCAGGAAAAATACAAGGCCCGTCAGGGAATCCATGTAGCCTGCCCCGATTCCGGTCGTTATTTCATATACGCTGCGTGTGAAAAGAGCCAGAACACCCATTGAAATAGGTACATCGAGGTTGATGCCTCCCTGACGGATGGCAGCCCATGCAGATTTCAGGTAATCGCCGGCACTGTAAAACAGTACGGGAATCGCCAGTAAAATATTGAGTATGCCGAAAATTGTGTGAAACGATCCCTGGCTGTTTAGGGTAGAGCCTGAAAGGTACTCCGGAAAACTGAAAAGCATGATGTTGCCAAAAGCAAAGCCGGCCACTCCCAGTTTCAGCCAAAGTTTTCTATCGGGGGTAGCTGATTGCTTGCTATCGAGTTTTTCAAGGCGCAACTCCGGTTCGTAGCCTATGGAGGCCAGCAGTTCAACAATTGCGCGGAGCCCGGTTTCGTCATCCTTGAAGGAGATGCTGATTTCCCGTTTCATGAAATTTACGCTGCTCTTGGTGACGCCGGGATCTAACTTATAGAGGTTTTCCAGCAGCCAGACACAGGAGGTGCAGTGAATGTTGGGCACGTAAAAAGTGACGGACCTGAAATTATCTTTTTTAAAATCGGTGAGCTTGTCAACCACTGAGGAATCGTCGAGGTAATCAAAGCGCCCGGAACTTTTATACTTTTTAAAAGAAATGCCCGGCTGACTTTCAAGGCAGTAATAGGTGTTTAGTTCATTTTCGTCAAGAATCTCGTAAACCATTTTGCAACCGCTGCAACAGAACGCCTTTTCGCCTATATATACCGTATCCTCGCTGCAGCTTTCCCCGCAGTGAAAGCATGCTGTCTTTTCGGTTGTGAGAATATCTGTGTTCATAGGGCTTTGAGGCATCTTAGGAGAATTGCAGTCTTAAGTCAAACCAGTTGTCTGACATTGATTCTTCAATTTCCGAAAAGCTCGTATTTTTTAGCCACTCCTGAATTTTCACTCGTTCTTTTGACCAGAAATCGTGGAAGGGACAAGGTTCGATATGTCCACAGCCTTCAATACCAAGAAAGCAGTTCGTGAAGAAGTCCGTACCGTCAATAGCTTCAATGACATCCAACAGGTAAATATGCTGTGGTGATTTCGCAAGGAATACACCTCCTTTGAGCCCGCGTTGTGATTTAAGTATTCCTGAAGGCTTCAGTTTTGAGAGTACTTGTGACAGGTAAGCTGCCGGGCAGTTAAGAGGTTTGGCAAGATCAGCGGCCGATACAGTTTGGCCTTCCGGCTGTTTGGATAGGACAATGATGGCAGAGATGGCATATTGCGCGCCCTGAGATATTAATTTCATCTACGGAACCGTGTATTTAATATTCTGATATTACTATTCGAATATGAGGATTAGATTTTAAGGCAGATAATATTTAGAAGCAATATGGATTGGTTATAAATATCAGGCTGGAGAAAAAAGTTTAAAAAAGTTTTGCAGTTACCGGATGTGTTCCTATTTTAAGACAAAAGACTCTTATATATTTTATTTAACATTATGCTGTTATCAAAGTCATGCGTTTATGGATTGAGAGCTTCCTTGTTTCTGGCGTCGAACCAGGATGGAGATTATATTTCCATACGCGAAATGAGTGACAAGCTGAACATCTCATTTCATTTTTTAACTAAAATATTGCAGCAGTTGTCCGCAGCAGGGCTTATGGAATCTTATAAAGGTCCGAATGGAGGGGTGCGTTTGACAAAATCGGGTTCCAAGGTAAATCTATTTGAAATTGTAGCAGCGATTGACGGGGTGGAATTGTTTACCGAATGCGCCCTGGGTTTGCCCGGTTGCGGCACAGCCAAACCTTGTCCGCTACACGATAAGTGGGCTGAGGCAAGAGACGGCATAAGGGTCATGCTGGAGAAAACCGACCTGGTGGAACTGGCCAAAAAGGGTAAAAAGCTAAACTTGAGAATTACAGATGACGGAAGCTTCGAATGGGAATAGGAATAATAATATTGCAAATTTTCAAATACGGAAGCCTCCGGGTATTGCAGTACTGCAATACTTTGACAGAATGTAGAAATTTATTCACAGTAGCGGGGCCTCGAATATTACTATTTAATTAAAGAAGCACGGCATTGTAAAAAAATGCACGTACGTACTAATTGGGCATGATAATTGAAGCTAATAACACATAAAAAGATATAATACTCTTATATATTAATAAGGTATTCAGGTAGGGCTTTCTCTTACTCTTATTCAAGCCGGGCCCCGTTCTATCGGATCAATATCTAAGCTTAAGTTTCGAAGTCGACTAAACAACCAAATTTCAACACACATAAATCAACCCAGGATACATTAAGATGAAGCAATTAACAGGATTATTTATAGCAATCATGATTTTACTTGCGGGATGCGGCGGCTCCCAAAATGGTGAGGATCAGGAATCTTCCCAAAGTGAAACAAGCGGGCTGACAGAATTTGAGCAAAAGCACGGCATTGGCCCGGTTGATGAGGTCGTGGAAGTCGGCGAGATCGATCCCAAGATGGTTGAGACCGGAAAAGAGATTTTCCGAACCAAGTGTTCGGCCTGCCATAAAATGGACCAGGATTATGTGGGTCCTCCACTGGGCAATGTGTTGGAAGACCGAACACCGACCTATGTGATGAATATGATTTTGAATCCCGTTGAGATGACTAAAAAGCATCCGGAAGCAAGGAAGATGCTGCAGCAGTATATGAATCAGATGACTTTTCAGAATGTAAGCGAAGAACAAGCCCGGGCTATAGTTGAGTACCTGGCAACGGTACAATCCGACAATTAAATCAACTAAAACAAATGATAACAATAACTGAAGGTATATTATGAAACCAGCAAAATATAAAACACTACTATGGGGTTTGCCGGTAGTAGTCATTCTCAGCTTACTGATGTATGGCTGTCCTTCCCAACAACAACTAGGATCAACGGCCGATGCTGCCCAAAAGGTTTATGTAGCACCCGGTGAGTACGATGAATTCTACGGATTTATGTCGGGCGGGTACAGTGGTCAGTTGAGTGTATATGGCATACCATCCGGACGTCACCTCTACACAATTCCTGTATTTTCGCAGGAGGCAACCAATGCATATGGCTATTCTGAAGAGTCGAAGCCTATGTTGAATACCACCCACGGTTTCGTGCCCTGGGGCGATTCTCACCATCCTGAACTTTCACAAACCGATGGCGTACCCGATGGGAGGTGGATATTTATCAATGAAAACAATACCCCCAGAATTGCGCGTATTAATCTGAGTACATTCACAACGGATGAAATCATTGAAATTCCTAATTCAGCAGGAAATCACGCATCCTCTTTTGTAACCCCAAATACAGAATATGTATCTGCGGCTACTCGATTCAGCATTCCCATGGATGACGAAAACCTGAATAATGAAGATGTACCCATAAGCGAATATAAAGAGCATTTCAAAGGAACCTTGTCATTTATTAAAGTGAATGACGAAGGAAAAATGGAGGTAGATTTCCAGATTTTGGTTCCCGGATTTAACTATGACCTATCTCATTCAGGCAAAGGCCCGTCAGATGGCTGGGCATTTTTCACCAGCTATAACAGCGAACAGGCACACACCCTGCTTGAAGTTAATGCTTCTAAGAATGACAAAGACTTTATAGCTGCTGTTAACTGGAGAAAAGCAGCCGAATATGCCGCTGCAGGAGAAGGCAGAATGGTTAAAGGAAAGCACTACCGTAATTATGTAGATCATAATACGCATACTTCAAAAAGTGAAGTAATTGAAGAAGTGCGGGTATTGGACCCCAGCGAGCTGGAAGGAATCATTTATTTCCTGCCCACTCCTAAATCTCCTCACGGCGTAGATGTTGATCCATCCGGACAGTACATCGTGGCCGGCGGTAAGCTTTCTACCGTAATACCGGTTCACTCTTTTGAGAAAATGGAGCAGGCTATCGAGAATGAAGATTTTGAGGGTGAAATAGATGGTATTCCCGTCTTGAACTATGACTCTATTCTTCACGGTGAAGTAGAGAATCCCGGTTTGGGACCTTTGCATACCGAGTTTGACGATCGCGGGAATGCCTACACCACTGCTTTCATCTCTTCCGAGATTGTTAAGTGGGATCTGGAAACAACCCAGGTTGTCGACCGGATTGCTACCTACTATTCACCGGGTCACCTTATGATACCCGGCGGCGATAGCAGAAAACCGTGGGGCAAATACCTGGTATCTCTGAATAAGATTACCAAAGACCGTTACCTGCCTACCGGTCCGGAGTTGTTCCAC
>DATFJD010000562.1:0-2799 GCA_035269475.1 Halalkalibaculum sp. | reverse complement strand
ATCCCGTCTTCATCGGTAGCGCTGACATAATTGTACCGGAAGGTAAATTTATTATCCTGGTTAATATTCCAGTCAAGTTTGGCCAGTATCTTGTCGTTGTCCTGGCTTTGTGAAAGCGGGGTAACGGCTCCGGGATCGTAGCTATATTGGTTCTGGGCAATATTGCTGATCTGGTCGAACAGGCTTTGCGGGGCCGGGAAAATATTTGCCTGTCCACTACCTTGTATTCCGGCATTCAGAGGAGCGCTTTCACGCTTGATCTCGGCATTGACAAAGAAGAAAAGCTTATCTTCAATAATCGGGCCGCCTAGTCGGAATCCAAGAAACTGCTCATCAAATTCCTGAACATCATCGGTAGTTGAACCGTCAGGCAGCGTATAGTTACCGACAAAACTTTCATTACGCAGCTGATAGTAGGCAGATCCGGTAAAGGTATTGTCCCCGCTGCGGGTAATAGCGTTGATTTGGCCACCGGTAAAGTTGTTATTGGTAACTTCAAAAGGTGCAATATCCACGTTGAATTCCTGAATCGCGTCAATACTTATTGGCGATTCAACACCGGCCTGACTTCCGGGAGTGGCTTCACCCAATCCGAATACGTCATTTAGGGTAGCTCCATCAACCAATAGGTTGTTATAACGGTCGTTGGCACCGCTAATACTTCCACCGCCCGTTGCCTGAGGCGTCAGTCGGGTGAAATCTCCTAAAGATCGAGACAATGTGGGAGTACGGTCAATATCCTCACGGGAGATATTGGTCTGGGCACCTGTTCTGTTCTTACTGAAAACAGGATCGACTTCTGCTGTCACAGAAATTTCACCCAGCTGAAGTGAACCCTCTTCCAGCTCAAAATCCAGCTCAAGAGTTTCACTCAGTTCGAGGTATTGGACTTCCTTTTTCTGTGCATTGAAGCCTACGAAAGAAACTTCAATCAGATAAGGTCCGCCAACTCTCAAGCTTTTAAGGGTATACCGTCCATCGGCTCGACTCGAAGTTCCATACCTGGAACCGGTCGGTTGGTGAGTAGCTATAATATTAGCCCCCGGCAGCGGCTCTCCCTGGGTGTCGGTAATAACGCCTTCAATAGCGGCAGAAGTCGTTCCCTGGGATAAAGCAACCAAAGGTAATATCGTCAATGAAATAAAAAGCAATAAGTATCGTTTCATGATCGATAAGTTATCTATGATTTAGGTTAATTATGATGTTGATGCTACGAGCGTTTTTAACTAGCGTGACAAAGATATGTATTCTAAGATTATCTAACTATTAAGTCTTGATTACCTCTTTCGTCTTGCTGATCTAGTAAGCTACGTAATTTAATAAACGATGCGCTATTAATGAATTAGCTTCTTATAGATTAAAACCAGTTTAGACTGGGATACCCCTGCCTTGTAGAGCATAAAAATGAGTGTGAAAATACACTGAAGTCTAAGCACGCCATTGTCCATATATTTTCGGGAGGATGTGGTAACTGCGTCAGTCAAAATATGAAAAGTGGCTTTTTTTCTGATTCGCTTGATAATCTCCTGGTCCTCCATCACAATATGGTCTTCCCGGAAACCGCCAATGGAATGGAAGGTTGACCTTAACACATATAGGCTTTGGTCGCCGAAACGGAAAGCATCAATATCAAAACGGGTGCACCAGGCATAGAAGTCCAGCAAGATATGCTCCCGGTCAAAAGATAACCTGAAGCATCCACCCTCCGCACCTTGCTTGACAGACTCAACGATGTTCCGGTCAAAGTTTTCGGGAGGCGTGGTGTCGGCATGCAGAAAATAGAGTATCTCACCTTCGGCAATTTGTGCCCCGCAGTTCATCTGAACGGCCCTGCCTTTTCCCGGCGATGTTACCAATGTGGCAGAAGCGGTTTTAACCCGTTCGGCTGTCTCATCCTCGCTGCCTCCGTCAACAACGATGATCTCTTTTACATGGCCCGAACTATTCCGGCGTATTGATTTAATGGTCCCCGCAATGGTTTCTTCTTCATTATATGCGGGAATGATGATGCTGATGGTCATGAGGAGCTAAAATTTGTGCTTTTCAGACTGCCAGTCAGCTTCATTGTCTACGTCATTACGTTCAGGCAAGAGAGCTGTTTTAATTCCCAGCTCTTCGGCTGCATCCATAGTCTGCTTCAATACCTTGCCCGTACTCCAGGATATGCCCTCAAAAAGAGCGTCATAACACTCCTTCAGCCCGAGCAAATAATAGCCCCCGTCGGGCGAAGGGCCGATGACCATGTCGGCTTCTTCCAGCTTTTCATACGATGCTTCAATCAGCTCTTGAGAAATGCCGGCACAATCGCTGCCAATAATCACTGCCTTTTGATACCCCTTTTTGAATGCCTTTCGAAAGGCATTTTTCATACGCTCGCCAAGATCATCTCCCTGCTGCAGTTTTATTTGGAAGCCCTTTTTATCCCATTTTTCCTGCTCAGGAATAAAACGGGAATACCAAAGCTCCTTGTCGGCTTCACATCCCTCAGCAATCCTAAGCGTGAAGTCGAGAAGACTTCGGTATATATCCAGAGCTTTCTCCTCACCAAGGGTTTTTGCAAGCCGTGTCTTGACGCGTCCCTTCTCAGGATTTTTTGCAAATATGATCAGTAGCCGGTTTTTACTCATTTTTGTGCTTAAAGTTAGCTTATAGAGATATTAACCCATTTAACGGAGCAGTTTTCCTGCTGTTTATCAAGATTTAAAAATGGCTCTTGCCATTCAGGGGAACCCGGGCGCAAGGTAACATCCCAAATCATGAACGTATCTTATCCTTGAGATAACATCCCCACACCTCAAA
>DATFJD010000561.1:0-3164 GCA_035269475.1 Halalkalibaculum sp. | reverse complement strand
ACCCGCGTAATCCTTCTGTTATGTAATTCACGCGAATGATTAAGTATCAAGCTGGGATTAAAAATATGTCTATTTTATTCACTGCTGGCTGCCAGTCTACTTCCCAGCCAGCCCATTGGCAAGTATGCCAGTAACAAATCTAATGCAATAAACCATGTCGGGGCCGGCAGTAAATACGCATTGGTAATACCCCCAAGCAGAAACAAAGTGCCGATTCCCAAAGCAAAACTCAATTGATGGCTAGCAGCAATTCGTGCTGCTAGAAAAGCCCCTGCTAAAGTACCCAATGCGTGAGCAAGAAAAGGAAAAATAAAGTGTTTGGCCTCAAACAGGTGTATGTTTTCTTTCAGGCTTTCCATATTGGCGGGATCTACCCCTTCAGGAGGAGGAATGACAGATCCGCTTACCATAATCAGACCCATATTTACTATCCCACCTATAAGAAGTCCAACGATTACCGCAAGGGTATTTTTGTAGATTGGTTTCATATCCCTGAAATAAATAAATAAAAGAAGTAATGGTGTAATCTAAGATTCAAGTAAAATAGAAAATTACCCGATTTAAAGAAGAAGATTCTTAACAATCACTAGCAAGAGGCTCGCCATTCAGGGTCACCACCAGCTTTCTGCTGCCCCCGTTATTCCGGTGCTCACAAAGATAAATTCCTTGCCAGGTGCCGAGATTCAACTTCCCGTTTGTAATCGGGATAGTGATGGAGTGGCCCAGTATGGAGCTCTTTATATGGGACGTCATGTCATCAGGCCCCTCAAGAGTGTGTTCGTAGAGGGAGGTGTCTTCCGGGACCATCCGCTTAAAATGAGATTTAAAATCCCGGCGTACGGAAGGATCAGCATTCTCATTAATGGTAATGCTTGCGCTGGTATGCTTGATGAAGATATGCGCCATACCTGCATTGATTTCAGAAATTTCCGGTACTTCAGAAACTACCTCATCCGTAATAATATGATAGCCCCTGGGCCGCGGTGATAGCGTGATTTCCTTTTGCTTCCACATGGTCAATTAAAAATTAAAAATGAAGAATTAGGAATTAAAATTGTAATCAATGAATAAAAGTATAAAACTCCGTTCCTGCATCCTGCATCCTGCATCCTGCATCCTGCATTAGCCAAATAAGCCCTTAATGCTTCCCCCGTCATGACTGATAGTCTGTCCTGTTACATAAGCAGCATGAGGAGAGAGCAGCCAGGCTGCCAGGGAGGCAATTTCTTCCCCTTTACCGAATCGTCCGACGGGAATACCCTGTTCCATTTCCTTCTTTATTTCATCATAGTTTTTGTCAGAGTCTTCCTCTTCTTTTTTAATTACCCGTTCAATAGCAGGCGTATCATGGGAGCCGGGGGCCAGTACATTTACTGTTACTCCCTCTTTGGCGACCTCCTGGGAAAGAGACTTTGCAAAACCCACAACGCCGGCCCGGAAGGCATTACTTAAAACCAGTTTCGGGATCGGCTGTTTAACCGACTGGCTTTCTATATAAAGGATCCTGCCGTAATTATTATTCGTAAAGTAACTAACCAGCCTGAGACTCAGGTCAATTTTCCATCTCATTACTTTTTTATAGGCTTTATCCCAGTCGTACATTGCGGTTTCAAGCGGGGTGAGGGCCGGCGGCCCGCCTGCATTTATCACGACGCCATGGATAGAGTCATTGCCTATCGCTGCTTCGATATCATTATGAGTCTCTTCGGTGAGGAGGTTTCCGGCTATAACTGTTACTTTTTTCCCGTACTCTTTTTTCAGCTCTTTCAGCTTTTCCTCTCTTCGGGCAACGGCGATGACGGATGCGTCTTCTGTCAGCAGTCGTTCTGCTATGGCTCTGCCGAATCCACTACTGGCTCCGCAAACTATAAATCGATGGTCCTTTATTTTTAAGTCCATATGGTAGGATGATTGATTGTCAAAACTTGGTTAAAAGGGAGGGGTGCTCCCGTTATTTCAGGTTCGTGAGCGTTGCCCCTGGAACCTTGCTATATATAGCAAAACATGCCGTCAGGTTCAAAGAAAGGATGTACGGCTGTGGTTGAAAATTTATTTTGTTGACGGTGTAATGATTTGGCAAGATAAAACCTTATCTTGCGGGGCTGTTACCATTTTTGTTTACAAAATTTCGGGGAAGATAATCAGTAACCCGGACAGTGAAATCAAAGTTTACTCAATACTTTTATGCATAAGGATATTCGAAATATTGCCATCATCGCTCACGTAGATCACGGAAAAACCACGCTCGTTGATCAGATGCTCAAGCAGAGCGGAACCTTCCGGGAGAACCAAAACGTGCAGGATCGCGTGATGGATTCCGGTGACCTGGAGCGGGAGAAGGGCATTACCATCAGCTCAAAAAATACCGCTATTAAATGGGGTGATACCAAAATTAATATTGTGGATACCCCCGGCCACGCTGACTTTGGCGGAGAGGTTGAGCGTATCCTTAAGATGGTTAACGGGGTTATTATTCTTGTCGATGCAGCCGAAGGACCGCTGCCCCAAACCAAGTTTGTATTGAGAAAGTCCCTGCAGCTGGGATATCAGCCGATTGTAGTGATTAATAAAATAGACCGTAAAGATGCGCGTCCTGATGATGTGCTGAATGAAATATTCGATCTTTTTGTGGCACTCGATGCTACTGACGAGCAGCTGGATTTCCCTATTCTTTACGCTATCGGAATTGATGGAATTGCAAAATATGAACTCGAAGACGAGGGAGATGACCTGACGCCGTTATTTGAAACGATAGTAGAAAAAATTCCTTCCCCCAAGCAGGTATTCGATGCCCCCTTTAAAATGCTGATCAGCAGCATTGACTGGAACGACTACGTCGGGCGTATCGCAATTGGCCGGGTAGAACAAGGTACCATTAAAACGAACCAGGAAATTGCGCTTCTCAACCGTAAGGGAGAAGTGAAAGAAAAAGCCCGGGCCACTAAAATGTTTACCTTCAACGGCCTTCAGCGGGAGCCTGTAGAGCAAGCCGGTGCAGGTGATATATTTGCCTTGGCTGGATACGAAAAGGTGGATATCGGTGATACGCTCACGGCTACTTCCGATATGACCCCACTGGAGTATTACGATATTGACAAGCCGACGATGGCGATGTATTTCCGGGTAAACAATTCTCCTTTTGCGGGACTTGAAGGTGATTACGT
>DATFJD010000560.1:0-4984 GCA_035269475.1 Halalkalibaculum sp. | reverse complement strand
GTTGTAGCGGGCTTCCTCCGGCAGGTACATGACGCCCTCGGCCTTATAGTCGTCGGGGCCTATGGTTCGCCGTCCGGTACTCTGCCCTTCCAGTTTCTCGTGCATGGGCTTGAAGCGATGCCAGGCATAGCGCAGAAAAATGAGTCCCAGTACAGGATTGGAATATTCGTAGGAGCTTAGCTTGGAGTTGGCACGCAAATTATCGGCTGCCTGCCAGAGCCGCTTTTCCATTTCTTTAAGATCTGTAGACATGAGTGGTGTACCCGTTCGTCTCTTGGTTTACTATTTAAATCACTGTTTAATAGATACTCTATATACAAAAAGATATACAGGTGAAGCAAACAAATAATATGGGTGTCACCCAAGAATCTTAAAGGTGATAGAAATCGTACTAAGAAGTTGATTACATATCTCGTAAATCAGACTCTATACGTCGTAAAAACAAGAGTGAGCGCCTAGTCAATTTACTTGTCACGTAACAGGTTACAGCCTGTAACATTTTTTAAACGTTCGTTTGTAATATGTTTCCTAAACGTAAATATAGAGTTGTATACTTTGGGATTGCTACATTAATATAGCGTTGCTTTAATGATAGGCAGCAGGTGGAATATTCCCTAATAGATACCTACCTTATCATTCCCTCAGAAAATCGTTTGGAGTGCTCTTGGTAAAGGAGTACGATTTGCACCCAAAAAGGCTTCAGGAAATGATAAGGCATGGTGATAAGGAAACGACGATGAAGTTCTATATGTCAAAGGATATGGATGACCTTCAGTCTGTCCTGAACAAAATAGGTGGTGTAAACGTGGTAGAAGATAGAAACACCTTATCAGCAACTAAAGTTGAAAGTAAGCCAAAAAGACATCTTAGGTTAATTAAATAATCATTTTAATAACATATTTTCTTTAATGACCATAATGCGAAAACTAAAACCGATTATAGGTAGTTTCTTTTATGCGGGCTTTTTACCGAATGCCCCGGGGACGTGGGGCAGCTTTTTTGCATTATTCCCAATCTATTTTGTAGGAATGTATACTCCATGGTACGGCATGGCCCTGTTTACACTGCTCTGCTCTCTTCTAACCATTTGGGTTTCTGAAGAGTGCGAAAAGGTATGGGGCGGCGACCCTTCCCCATTGGTTATGGATGAATTCGCCGGACAGGGAATGGCATTCATAGCCCTGCCCTTTGCCTCCAGCAATATGAATATATTTATGCTGCTGCTCTTCGGCTTCCTGTTTTTCCGATTTTTTGATATTAAAAAACCCCTGGGAGTAAATGACTTGCAGAAGCTGCCCGGTGGTTTTGGTATTCTGGTTGATGATTTACTGGCAGGGTTTTATGCTTTTTTATGCTTATTCTTGTTGAATTATCTCATTGGCTTTGTTTGAATAATATTTAGATAATACCGGTGTAGTATATTTTGTCTATTTATTGATTGTCGAGCACCTGAAAATTGAATTATTATGATTATTGATCAAAAGTTTGCGAAAGAGATAGCACTTCACCTGCTGGAAATTAATGCCGTTGTGCTGCGTCCCAATGATCCCTTTACCTGGTCATCGGGCTGGCACTCCCCAATCTACTGTGACAACCGGCTGACCCTGCGCTACCCAAATATCAGGAAGCAGATTGCTACGCATTTTATTGATTTCATCCACGAGGAATATGGTGATGTAGATGTCATTACAGGCACGGCTACGGCGGGAATTCCCCACGCCGCCTGGGTGGCCGGCTCACTCGACAAACCTATGAGTTATGTTCGCGCCAAAGCAAAAGCCTACGGACTCGGTAACCAGATAGAAGGTGGCATTCAAAAAGGAGAATCCACCGTTGTCATCGAAGACCTGATATCCACCGGTGGCTCTGCCATCTCGGTTGTGGAAGCCCTGCGTTTTATCGGTGCTGATATTAAAGCGGTGCTCAGCATCTTTACCTACGGCTTTGATAAATCCATACAGCGTTTCGAAGAGGCAAAGGTGCCTATTCATACCCTTACCGACTATACCACACTTATTGAGGTGGCTAAAGATAACGACTATATTGATGAGTCGGATTTGAAAACACTCGCCGCCTGGCGAAAAAAACCGGAAACCTGGCCGAATTAGGGTTGCAGGATGTTTAGTCTTCGTAGCTTATGTTTTTTTAAGCGAAGAAGACCAGGTTGCAGGAATTCTGTATTCTGAGTTCTGAATTCTGAATTCTGAATTCTCGGAATAACTCTCAACTCACTATCTACTAATAAATCCCTTTATGCCCATTCGCCTAAAAAGGGCTTATGATGAGATCGGAGCTGACGATGGTATACGCATACTGGTAGACCGTATCTGGCCTCGGGGCGTGAGCAAAAAAGATCTGCAGCTGGATAAATGGATGAAAGAAATTGCACCTTCCGATAAGCTTCGTAAATGGTTCGATCACGACCCGGAAAAGTTTGAGGAATTCAGGCGACGTTACCAACAGGAACTTGATAGCAATGGTGAGCGGGTCAGGCGACTGGCTGAGATAGCTCGTAATCAGGACTTGACTCTTGTTTACGGGGCCAAAGATCGTGAGCACAACCATGCGGTGGTTTTAAAGGAGTACCTGGAAAACTATAAGTAAACAACAAACCTCCAAGGTTTATCAGAAGCCTGGAGGTTTGTTGGATATCAGGATATCTAACAATATCGTTTAGAAAAGTAGTCAGGCGCTTCTTATATTTGAAAGCTATAGCAAATTAAACCAATCGTTTTTACTTTGGATCAAAGCACATTTTATATCGAAACATACGGATGTCAGATGAACGTATCTGATACCGAAATCGTCAACTCCATTTTGATGGAAGAAGGCATGAAGCCGGTCAATGAACCGGAAGATGCCGAAATTATCTTCCTGAATACATGCTCCATTCGTGAGAATGCCGAAGATCGGGTCTGGAATCGGCTAAAAGAGTTTAAAGCCCTGAAAAAAGAGAGAGACGGTAGCCTCACAGTGGGCGTGCTGGGCTGTATGGCCGAGCGAATTCGTGACAAGATCATGGAAAGAGAAAAACTGGTCGACCTGGTAGTAGGTCCGGATGCTTATCGCGACCTGCCCAAACTGCTGGCTGATGTGGATGACGGCAGAAAGGCCGTTAATGTGCTGCTATCTCTCGAAGAAACCTATGCAGACATAAAACCGGTTCGAACCAACGATAACGGCGTCAGCGCCTTTGTAACCATCATGCGCGGCTGTGATAACATGTGTGCGTTTTGCGTAGTGCCCTTCACACGGGGACGTGAGAGAAGCCGTCCCATGGGCAGCATCCTGGATGAGCTGAAGCAGCTCAGCGAACAGGGATATAAAGAGGTGACCCTGCTGGGACAAAACGTAAACTCCTACCTCCATGAAGACAACGATTTTACCAAGCTGATGTACGAAGCCAGCCAGGTGGATCCTGAGATGAGAATTCGATTCTCTTCCCCCCACCCCAAAGACTTTCCTGAAGAGCTGCTGCATGTTATTGCCGAGCAGCCCAACCTGTGCAACTATATCCATATACCTGCGCAATCCGGCAATAATGATGTACTTGAACGAATGCGCCGCCCCTATACCCGCGAACAGTATCTGGATCTTATTGATACCATGCGTGATATCATTCCGGGCGTTACCCTATCCACGGATATCATCACCGGATTTTGCGATGAAACCGAGGAGGAGCATGAAGATACCATGTCGCTTATGGCTAAGGTTAAATACGACCTTGCTTATATGTTTGCCTACTCGGAGAGAGGCCGGACGCTTGCGCAGCGCAAGTACGAAGACAACGTACCCGAAGATGTCAAGAAAAGGAGGCTTTCCGAGATTATTGAACAGCAGATGAATATTCAGGAAGAGCTGAACAAACAAGAAATCGGCAAGAAACACCTGGTTTTGGTTGAAGGAACCAGCAAGCGTTCTGACGAACAGTTTCGCGGGCGTACCGATACCAACAAAATGGTGGTATTCGATCGTAAGGACTACCGGAAAGGCGACTATGTTGAGGTTACCATCAATGATTGCACCTCCGCTACGTTAATGGGAGAACCGATCAGAAAAAGCAGTATTGAAGAGTTTAACCAAGATATGGTTACCGCCTGATATACCGGATACCAGATAAAGTTTAGGCAAAAGAAAAAGGCCTGCATATCATATGCAGGCCTTTTTTATTGACAAGGTTATTAATCTGTTAATTCTGGCTCAGCTGAATGGTTCCGAGGGAATTGGTCTGTTCTACCGTTACGCTCACGTCTTGAATGTTTTTAATAGCGTAGCTGTCATCTCTCGGATCAATAGAGACGTCATAGGCTCCCTCTTCCAATCCGATTAGTTTAAAATAGCCGCTTTCCGTATTTGCAACGGTAGAAGACAGTGTATCCGCTTCGGTGCCTGAATTGTCAATAGCATAGACTACAGGTTCAGCCGTTGCCGGATCAACCGTACCTTCAATATTTCCGGTAATAGCTTTTTCTTTGGCATCTATAACCGGTTTAAGAAGATATGGCACCTGATTATTGGAACCTGCATCAACAACCGATCGGCTTGCATCAAAATCAAGCAGTAAGGTATATTCTATGTCCTCTTCTATTTCTGCATTAATATTCAGCTTAACCCCGGTCTGAGCGCCGCTGGGAACAAACATGTCATATACCTGCCCGTCAATCTCCACGCTATGGCCATCTTGCGACAAGATCAAGCGAATCTGGGGATAAGTACCCGCTTCAAGTGCAGAACTTCCAATGACTGCGGTAGCACCGTTGGCCAGGTTTAGCAAGTCATAAGTCTGTTGCGGCTCGCTTAAGGTAATCCAGTTATCCTGACTACCTACACGGTTAACCTCTACTCTTTCGATAGTCACGTTAACGGCGTCTGCCGAATCAATGGGAGCGTCAGCCATTTCAACGGTCATTGTTCCGGTGCCGGCGTCTGTACCCGTGTCGCAGCCGGTGACGAAAATTGAGAATGCAAATAGGATTAGCAATGA
>DATFJD010000559.1:0-2213 GCA_035269475.1 Halalkalibaculum sp. | reverse complement strand
TCGGAAGGATATGAAATTGCCGAATATACCAAGTACCTGACAGCCGATAGTCTTAAAATAGATTCCTTAGGCAACTATCATAACATTGACGCGGTTTATGCCCCTTTTACCGGGCAGGCAGCACCCACGCTTATTGACTTGTTGCTTATAGACCTGGAAGCCACAAACAGCGAGGTTATCGTACTGGGATCTCAAGAGTGGGGTGCCACGGCAATTCCTGATGACCGCCTCGGGAATCGAACGGTATATTTTTCTGAAAGTTACTACATAAATAGCATGAGCGATAAAGTTGAGCAGTTCAGGGAAAACTACAGCAACCGTTTTGGAATTGAGGCGAATAGGTTTGCCATGATTGGCTATGATGCGGCTTCTTACCTGTTACAGACTCTGGAAAGGGTAAAAAACCCTGCATTGCTAAAAAATGCATTATCCAGACAACCGCTTTATGAAGGTTTAATAAGCAATATCCGCTTTGACGGTACGCACGTCAATCAGGAGGTTAAAATTTTCAGCCTCTCAGCAGAAGGTGGCATTCAACCCGCCAACTAGCCTTTAGCGTATTTTGCATCTAAATCAGACATTACCTGCATAAACCGGTTTTTGACCCGGCCTGCAAATATGATTCAAGGGAAATTCCGGTATCTGTAATAACCTATCGGCTGTTTTGACTGTTTTTCTCTTCCGCTTCTCTCCTTCTTTTCTCTCTATATTGCTCTCGGATCCACTTTCTCCATTTTGCGCTTTCTCTCTTGTGCTCTTCAAAGGTTTCTGAAAATACATGCGTGCCTTCGGGACTCGCAACCATATACAGATAATCATGTGTGGCAGGATTCAATGCCGCCTCAATACTGCTCAGACTGGGATTTGTAATTGGCCCGGGAGGCAGGCCGCGATTCATATAGGTGTTATAGGGATGATCAATCTCATAGTCATCATATAGAAGTCTCCTTCTCTCTTTGACTACAAAGTTAACGGTTGGATCTGCCTGCAGCCTCATTCCTCGATTAAGCCTGTTCCAATACAAGCCGCTAATCTTTCTTTTTTCTTCATCCCTGGTTGCTTCCCATTCAATGATTGAAGCCAGTGTCACAATTTCATCCACTGTCTTGCCTATCTCATCGAAAGCTTCCTTATTTGGCTCAACGGCGGAATTCTGAAATTCACTCAATATTCGCTCTAAGACAGATTCAGGCGTGGCTGTCCAATAAAGAGAATAGGTATCCGGGTATAACCTCCCCAACAAATCTTTACGATCGATACCCAGTCCCGCTATAAAAGAGCTGTCGTTCAGGGTACTATAGAAAGCCAGGGAATCGAACTGAAAGGTATTTATCATCCTATCGACCAGCCTGTCTTCCGTAGAGCCGGGTATAAGGGTCACCGTAACGGGATCCTGTATACCCCTTGCCATTTTAGATAAGAGGGAATCGTAGGAGTAGGTTCCTTCAATTTTATAATGGCCGTTCGAAAACCTGTTCCATCCCAGCAACCGCGCAGCCCACTTCAATTCTGTAGTATCATTTACGATACCCGAGTCGGCAAATATATCAGACAACCTATCCAGGTTAATGGATTCTGACAGGTAAATATCGTATTCCCTTTCGGCGTTTATTGAATCCCCTCCCTCCAGCCTCATCAGCCTGGACCCGGATACTGCGAGAATTACGATGAGCAATAAGCCCAAACCCGAAATAAGCTCCGTTACACTTAGTGGTATATATTTCCTGTTAATCAAATCGTATTAATTTCTGACACCTTACCTTCGCTGTAATTTAGACAATAACCTTAACAACTCAAGATAAAGCCATACTAATGTAATAATCAGGCCGAAAGCCGTATACCATTCAAAATATTTAGGAGCGGCTGCCTCTGCTCCGCGCTCAATGAGGTCAAAATCAAGTACCAGGTTTAAAGCGGCAACGACAACCACAATAAGGCTGAAACCTATTCCTAACATTCCTGTACCTGTTACAAGGCTTAAATTAATCCCAAAAAATCCCAATACAATACTGGCTATATAGACAAGCGCTATTCCTCCTGTAGCTGCGACGATACCCATGCGGAATTTTTGTGTTACCTCTATGAGCCCGGATCTATAGGTGATCAGCATTGCGGCAAATATACCCAGGGTCAAGGCAACAGCATTAAATATGATGCCGTCATACATATTTGCATACGCCATAGATATGGCCCCAAGAAAGAGCCCTTCTAAA
>DATFJD010000558.1:0-3376 GCA_035269475.1 Halalkalibaculum sp. | reverse complement strand
GGGAAGTCCGGCATTTCGGTAGAAACCTTTGATCGCCTGATCTATTTCTGTGAAAATGATCTTATTCCTGCCATGCCTGAGAAAGGCAGCGTGGGTGCTTCCGGCGACCTGGCGCCGCTGGCACATATGTCGCTGCCGCTTCTGGGCTACGGTTACTTTTGGGATGATCAGGGAAAAGATACCATCCCGGCTGAGAAAGTATTGGAAGAGCATGACCTGGAGACCATCGATCTTCAGGCAAAAGACGGCTTGTCACTTATCAACGGTACGCAGCTAATGAGTGCCTACGGAGCGTACGTACTGGAGAAGAGCCTGGCCTTGGCGAAAGCGGCGGACCTGATTGCAGCTATGAGCCTGGAAGCGCTTCAGGGAAGTATCAAGCCTTTTGATGAACGCATTCATGAAATTCGTCCCCATCGTGGCCAGCAAGAAGTGGCACGCAACGTAAGAAATCTGCTCACGGACAGTGAAATCCTGGAATCTCACCGGAACTGCGGCAAGGTACAAGATCCCTACTGCCTGCGTTGTGTTCCCCAGGTTCACGGCGCCAGCCGGGATGCCTTGAGGCACTGCGTTGAAACAGTAGAAACTGAAATTAATTCGGTAACCGATAATCCCCTGGTTTTTGAAAACGGGGATATCATCAGCGGCGGCAACTTTCACGGGCAGCCGCTGGCCCTGGCTATTGACTATGCCAAGATAGCTCTTGCTGAGTTTGCAAGCATTTCGGAAAGGCGAACGTACCTCTTGCTGGAAGGTCATGACGGGCTGCCGGAACTTCTGATGGAAGAGACCGGGATCAACTCGGGCTTTATGATACCCCAGTATACTTCGGCAGCGCTGGTTTCGGAAAACAAGGTGTTATGCCATCCCGCATCGGTAGACTCCATCCCGACCAGTCTGGGCCAGGAAGACCATGTGAGCATGGGCAGCATCGGTGCCCTGAAGCTGCTTGAAGTTTACCATAATGTGGAACAGGTTCTGGCTATTGAGCTATTTACGGCCGCTCAGGCCCTGGACTTCCGAAAGCCGCTTCGTCCCGGTAAAGGCGTTAAGATAGCACATAAATACATTAGGAATGCTATTCCGCACGCGGATACCGACCATTATTTCAAGGATGATATCAATAATGCTGTGAAGCTGCTGAAAAGCCGCAATTTGCTCAGCAATCTGGAAAAAAAACTTGGCAAATTAAGTTAGGACTTAATATACCAAGCTTTCCCTTTTACTGATATTAGTTTATAACGCTAATATCTTCATACAATTCTTGAAGGCTTACTGGCCGTGGAAATGTAATAATAAAGGAATCTCCATAAACCCCTTTCATCATATTAAGCACTTCTTGTGCTTTCTGATAGTCACTAAATGTACCTATGAGAACTTCGTAAAATTGTTTGCGTTTCGCTATAAATACCAGATCATTTGAATCATAATTTTGATCATCATTAAGTACAGAAGTCGTTTTTGACATCACATCTTTAGCAGACTCAAGTCCTAGAGTGGCAAATACCTGGACATAATGACCTGCTGAAATTGATTTGTCACGTTCCGCTGACCCATCATCGCTTGTTGAAATACTAGCTAAGCTATCTTGAGCATGCTTCAACTGAGTTTGTAATTTGGTAATCTGTTGATTTAAGCTGTCAATCCGTTGCTCATATAAGCTTACTTGTTTGCTGTGTTTTTTATCTTGTAATTCAAGCTCTTTTTCAAGATCAGCTACTTTCTGCTTTAGGCTTTCAGCCAATTTATCTTGTGATACCAGATATTCATATCGTTCGGGCCTGACTTCTACAGGAACCGGCCTCCAGGAAGGATGCGTTGTTTGCTTGTCTCCAAAATTAATTCGAATTCCACCTGTTAGATTCGTAAGTACGTCAGCTCCAAAACCATTATTTCCCTGGCCACCTATAAGGTTGTCAACTTTATTAGAAGCTATATTGTATTCATAGTGAGTAAATAAATCGATTGTATTCGAAGCTTTAAAGGCTATTCCTGCACCTAAATTATAACTTATATCATTATTATTGATGCTTTCACTAGATGACTCATAATTATATAGGTCATACCCAATTCCTACGGTTAGGTAAGGATTAATAGAATTAGATACTCTGTTGAAAGATAAGATCTGATTCAAATTAAAAATATTCTTAAGTGTAATATTATTCATATCCGTGGTAAAGTCGCCGGAACTAGCTCTTATCTGAGTGTATGAGTAGCCGCCTTCTAACGACCAGGCCGGAGTAATGGCATATTGAAGTCCAATTCCTAATATACCGGAAGTTTCAGTTGGTACGTTGAAACGACTTTCGAATAAACTAAATCCATCCTCATTTGCAAATGTTGCTCCACCGCTTACAGAAAGGCTAACTCTTCGATAGTCTTGATCTTGTCCTTTTATTAATGAAAAATAACCCGATGAAAAAAGTATTATAGCTACCAATAAACCAGTTATAAAAAGTTTGTTATGCTTCATAGCTAAATTATTATAATTAAAATATAGTCTTATTTTGATTGCTAGTGTAACTCCTATGCTGTAGTGTAATATTTCTTAAAAGTTATTTAAAAATATACTTTTTAAATATTTGAATCTCTTAATTAAGGAAAAGTTAACATTAAAAACTTCAAAAAATAAATGCCGTTTTGTAAGTATCTCTTGAGCCATTTGAGTAGAAAAACTGAATTTACTGGTATACTGAATTTTTAAAAGATTGTCATGCCTAAACTTATAAATATCGGTTTTCTGGCAACATGCCGTGATGAAGGGAAGCAGCATGATATACATCACATTCATGATGCGGCAGTAGTCTGGAAAGAGAGTGAGATTGTATGGGTCGGTAAACAGAAAGAGCTGCCGGCGGAATATGATGACGAAAAGAGCTATGATGCGGGCAAAGGCATGGTGATACCCGGGCTGATAGACTGCCATACCCATTTGGCTTTCGGGGGATGGCGGCCGGAGGAATTTGAGATGCGGCTTAAAGGGAAAAGCTACCTAGATATTGGCAAGGCGGGAGGCGGAATACTGTCTACGGTCAGGGATACCCGAAAAGCAAATGCTGAGGAACTGTATAAAAAGGCAGCCGGGTTTCTGGATGAAATGGCCAAACTCGGCGTTACCGCCGTTGAGTGCAAAAGCGGCTACGGGTTATCGGTTGAAGAGGAGCTCAAGATTCTGGGTGTCTATAAACGCCTTTCCGAAGAACAGCCTATGCATATTGTTTCAACTTTTCTAGGTGCCCACACTTTTCCAGCCGAATATAAAGACGACACACAGGGTTATATCGATCTCGTCATCAATGAGATGATTCCCGCCGTCGCTGAATTAGGTCTGGCTGAATTTTGTGATATTTTTGTAGAGGATTCGGCTTTTTCG
>DATFJD010000557.1:0-6247 GCA_035269475.1 Halalkalibaculum sp. | reverse complement strand
TCAAGTTTCATTTCCGGGGCCTGAACGATTTCGAATCTATCCTTCCACTCAAGAAAACAGAACCCCGTTTCAATGCGATGGTAGCCGGTGGGAAGACGCTCCAGTACGTGAAGGCCTAGATTGATCTTGGCGTATGATTCCGCTATCCAGCTCATTTGGTTACTCCTTTATCTGTTATTTGTTATTGGTTCCCCGTTAACAAATAACCGTTAATTAATGTACTTATCTTTAATTTTCATCATATAATCAAAGGCCGCATCGTGTTCATTGGGAATTTCACCATCCAGGATGGCTTCTTTGATTTCATCTTTTATATCTCCGATAACCGGGCCAGGGTCAATCCCCAGAGCCTCCATAATTTCATTTCCGTCAACGGGATTCGTCCATTTCCGGATCTTGTCTTTCTCTTCCACCTCGATGATTTTCTTTTCCACATAATCGAAGTTTTTATTGTACCGCTTCACCCGACGGTCGTTCTTGCTGGTTATATCCGCCCGGCAAAGAGCCATCAGATCGTCAATATCATCGCCGGCATCATAAATCAACCGGCGGATAGCACTGTCGGTCACTTCGTCAGAAACCAATGCAATGGGACGCAGATGCAGCCTTACCAGCTTGCGGACATATCGCATGCGTTCGTCGAGAGGCAGGCCCAGTCGCCGAAAGATCCGTTCCACCCAGTTGGCGCCGATGGCGTCATGCCCGTGAAAGGTCCAGCCGGTTCCCGGTACAAATTTCTGTGTGACAGGCTTGGCGATATCGTGCATGATGGCCGCCCAGCGCAGCCACAGGTTATCACTGACCTCCGCTACGTTGTCAAGTACCTCCAGGGTATGCCAAAAATTATCCTTATGGCGTACTCCATTTACCTCCTCCACCCCGTGAAGCTTAATCATTTCAGGGAAAAATTGCTCCAAGAGCCCTGTTTTGAAGAGCAGGGCGAAACCCACCGATGGCTTATCCGCCAACACAATCTTATTCAGCTCATCTATGATGCGTTCTTTGGAGATAATATCCAGGCGGGGCGCCATCTCCTTAATAGCCCGATATGTCTTTTCTTCAATTTCAAAATCCAGCTGTGTGGCAAAGCGTACGGCACGCATCATGCGCAACGGATCATCGTCAAAGGTTGTGAAAGGATCGACAGGGGTTCGAATCAGCTCATCACTCAAATCCTGTATGCCGCCAAAGGGATCGAATAGTTCACCGAAATTTTCTTTGTTAAGAGACCAAGAGAGCGCGTTAATGGTGAAGTCGCGCCGAAGCTGGTCATCTTTCATGGTACCGTCCTCAACAATAGGTTTGCGGGAATCCCGCTGGTAACTCTCCTTGCGCGCTCCCACAAATTCCAGGTCCAGCCCCTCGTAAGATATCTGGGCAGTGCCGAACTGCTTAAATACCGATAGGTTATCGGCATTCAGCAGGGAGGTTACTTTTTTAGCCAGTTTTATTCCTTCACCGATGGTGACAAAATCGATATCCATTTCGTCGCCGTTCTTCAGGCGATCGAGGTAGTAGTCGCGAACGTAGCCGCCTACAACATAGACCTCCTGGCCTATTTGTTCGCCGGCTTTGGAAATAACTTCGAATACTTTTTTGTGTTTGGGATGTATATCGTGCACAATTACAATCTATATTGCTGCTAAAATAGGGTTACCATTAGGTTGCGATCGATAATCCAATAAAACCGCTTTCATATTTGTTTTAAATAATCACAGTGCCTAATAAAATGAGCGATAAAATAAGAACAAATACACTTGCTTTCAGGTATTGTTTCAGCAATCTTTATATGCCATAATATTAGTGTCCAAAATGTTTTTAACATTAAAAAAATCAGTTGGCTTTCGAAGATAAAGAAGGATTGGTTAACATATTAAAACCTATCCCCATTGTTTCTCTCGCAGAGGCCCGCTGATTCATTCGCTGAGTCACGCAGATGTATTTTTTCAACAAGTCACCAATCAGTGCAACGGTGCGATATATACAGCGGAAATCAGTGAGCAAAAAATTAGTATTCTTTTGAATGCATTGTTTTGACATATTCGATATCACGTTTTTGACAAATCCGGTGCCATAATTAAAATAGTTTAGCTTGAAAAGTTCTCGTTCAAAAAACGCCCTTCGGATAAGCCTGCTGGTGTCCGTGCTCTCGCTTTGTATTAAAGCGGGCGGATATTACCTGACGGATTCAACCACCGCCCTATCGGATGCGCTGGAATCCATCATCCACATATTAGCTGTAGGTTTTGTTTACTACGGTTTTATATTGAGTACGAAGCCGGCTGACGAGAAACATCTCTATGGGCATGAGCGCGTTGAATTTCTTTCGGTTGGCATTGAAGGAGCCGTAATTATACTGGCCGGTATTACCATAATTTACCAGTCGGTTGAGCAGTACCTGTTCGGGCATATTATTTATAACCTGGATTTCGGAATTATTTTAATGTCTGCTGCGGCCGGGATAAACTTTTTCCTTGGACGTTACCTCGTAAGAATCGGGCGGGAAGAAAACAACATGATGGTGGTCAGTAATGGCAAGCATACGCTGACCGATGTGTGGACCAGCATCAGTGTAGTTGCCACTCTGGTTATTATCAGGTTTACTGACTGGATGATCCTTGATGCCATCGTCGGATTTCTACTGGCTCTTTTTATTATGTATGAAGGTTTCAAACTCTTGAAATATTCCGTAGACGGGCTGATGGACAGTAAAAATCCAAAAGTGCACCAGGCGATACTATCCGTACTCGATGATGAGCTGCCGGGATCCATGAACAGCTTTCATCATCTGCGTCACAGAACAACGGGCAACACCACCTGGATTGAGCTTCATGCGCTATTTGAAGCCGATGTGGATCTCCAGAAAGCCCATGATGACGCAACCAGGCTTGAACGGTCGCTTATAAACTCGGTGAAAGGAGACGTCATTGTAACCATTCACCTTGAACCGGAAGGTGCCCATGAGCAGGCGCACAGGCAGCTAAAGGATGCCGATCAAAGCCGGCCGATGGAGGATTATATTTAGTAAGAGATGTGAGTCTTGAGTCGTGAGATGTGAGATTTTACGAGGGAGTTACACTCCCGTGTAAAGAACACACTCCAACGAGAGATCCCCAAGCCTTGAAATTGCTAAATGAACGCTGAGCGTCCGAAGTTACGTCAACCGCAGAGCGGGTTGACGAGTGGCACAACTCACATCTCATTACTAATTACTCAAGACTCACATCTCAAATCTCACATCTCAAGACTCAAGACTCAAGACTATAAACTATATCTCAACTCCAACTTTCGAATGATCTCCCAGGTGTACCTGCTGATCAACATTTTTCAGTTCCACGTGTTTGCCGATGGTAGAATCTTCAATCTGGCAGTTTTCGAGGGTTGACTGTTCCTGTATCAGGCTGTTCTTAACGGTTGTCTTCTTTAGCCTGCATCCAGATTCAATACTTGCGTGCGGGCCAATAATGCAGTTCTCAAGCTCTACGCCCTCACCGATGTATACCGGCTCAATAATCTTGGTTTCCTTATACCGTGACTCATCAATATCAGTTGATTCCTTCTCCACAATGACCCCGGTCGTTTCCAGCCAGGCAGGCAGGGTGCCACAATCGAGCCATTCGTCAACCGTTGCTTTTTTAAAGACCTTGTTGTCTTTCAACAGCCGGTCCAGGGCGTCGGTCAGCTGAAACTCACCGCCGTGTCCACGAATATCATTATCCAGCAGGTATTTGATCTCCTTCTTCAGGTTCTCTCCCTCCTTGAAATAGTAGACCCCGATGATTGCCAGGTTTGAAATAGGCTCGCTGGGCTTCTCAACAAAGTCGGTAATCTGGCCGTCATCCTCTACGGCTACACCGAAGCGCGAAGGATCATCAACTTCTTTAAGCCAAATGACGCTATCGGCATCTTCAACCGACACTTTTCCTTCCATGTCAAAGATGGTATCGGCAAATACGATGATGCATTCCCCTTTCAGATCCTGCTCGGCGCAATAAACAGCATGAGCCGTTCCCTCGGCAACCTTTTGAACCCGGAACGTAGCTTGCGCATCATGACGCGCACACATGGCTGATAGTTCATCCTTTATTTCCTGTCCAAAATCAGCACCGAGTATAAACACGATTTCATTAATGGTGCGATCCAGCGTCCGCGCAAAAGTGTTGACTATACGCTCAACAATCATGGTACCGGCTACGGGAAGCAAGGGCTTGGGGGTAGTATGGGAATGTGGACGAACCCGCGTACCGCGACCTGCCATAGGGATAATTAATTTCATATATTTGAACGACTTTTGATGAAAGGTTAACTAGTTTTAAAATATAAGTCTCAAATATAACAGAACTTAGGTACTTTAGCGACCTTTCGGCACTTACAATATTCACCCCAATAAAGACATTAGCTTGAGCTGGTATTTTACGTTTATTGACGCCCTGTTGGTGGCATTCATTTTTGTCATGGCCAGACACACCTTTCTGAGAGCCAAGTTTTTCCTGCATATCTTTCAGCAAAAAGGCTATAAATTCAATGAGTTTCGCAACTGGCTGATTGAGCACTGGAATCAACGGGTGATCACGCCCGAGCATGTACTCTTTTTGGTTATTATCGCGGGCATGCTCTGGCTGCTATCCACAACCATCACCGGCAGCTCTGCGATCGTGATTCTTTCCATGTTCGGTATATTCTGGTTCGGAAGGTTTAGCTACTACAAAGGCGAACGAAAGAAAAAGCCGCTGGTCTTTACCGCCAGAGTTATCAGGCTTACCATCCCCTATATGCTTTTTTGTTCGTTTATCCCGTTATCGCTTACCTACATCGCCTATACCGGCAATATTCCTTTTACACCATACGGATTTGACCTTTCGGGATTCCTGACTGCCGATATTTATATACTTTCGATCGGCTGGATACTGGGCAATGCTACCGTTCCCTTCTGGATA
This sequence comes from Halalkalibaculum sp., assembly GCA_035269475.1. Lineage (GTDB taxonomy): Bacteria > Bacteroidota > Rhodothermia > Balneolales > Balneolaceae > Halalkalibaculum. The sequence continues at coordinate 1,310 of DATFJD010000557.1, read as the reverse complement.
TTCATTGCCGGTGCGATCACCCAGCCTATAGAAAACCGGATTCACCGCCACTTTATAAAGCAGGCCAAAGGCAAGCTGTCACGCATGCCGGAACTTAAGGTCATCGCCATTACCGGGAGCTATGGAAAAACCAGTACGAAGTTTATGATACGGGATCTGCTGAAAGAGCGAATGAATGTTTGCGCTACCCCCGGCAGCTATAATACCCCTATGGGAATCTGCAAGGTTATCAATAATGACCTGGAAGCCACCCACCAGGTATTGATACTGGAAATGGGCGCCCGTTACGAAGGCAATATTGACGAACTGTGCGACATTGCCGAGCCCGATATCGCCGTCATCACAAATGTTGGCATTGCCCATCTGGAGACCTTTGGTTCTCAGGATGCCATTGCCCGAACTAAGTCTACCCTGGTTAGAAGGCTGAAGCCGGATGGCACCGCGGTACTAAATGTCGATGATGAACGTGTGGCTCAAATGGCCGGCCTCAGGGATGACATCGAAATAATCAGGACAGGCATTGATAACGGTGAAATCAGGGCTTCGATATCCGCTACAACCACGAAGGCACCCGTTTCTCGGTTTCAAAAAATGGCAGAGATGAAGATTTTAGCACAAAGCTGCTGGGAGCTCACAACGTACAGAACATGCTGCTTGCAATAGGAGTGGCGGATATATTTGGCATCCGGCTTAAAACGATGGCTTTGGCGGTATCCGGAATTGAGCCTGTAGAGCACCGGCTTGAGCTGAAAAAAGAGGGGGATCTATATGTGATTGATGATGCCTTTAATTCCAATCCCGTCGGGGCGAAAAATGCCGTTGAGATTCTATCCCGTTTTGAAAGCGGTCGTCGCATCATCATCACTCCGGGCATGATTGAGCTCGGTGAGCTGGAGGAAAAAATGAATTACCAATTCGGACAGGCAATAGGTGAAGCCGAACTTGATCTTGTAGTTTTGGTCGGCTCCAATAGAACAGAAGCTATAAGAAAAGGCATTGCTTCCACGGGTTACCCGGATGAAAAGGTCAGGATAGCCGGCAGCCTGTTCAAGGCCAATGACATCATGAAGGAATTTGCCCGGTCCGGTGATGTTATCTTATACGAAAATGATTTGCCGGATACCTTTAACGAGTAATATTAAATGTGGGAGATACATTACATTGACAAATCTAATCTCCCTACCGGTAAAATACGGTCTCTTTATTTTCTGTAGCAATCATGGCCGCTCCAACAATGCTGGCTTCATTTTCAAAACTGGCCGGCTTGAATGAAGTGTTTATCTTGATATAGGGAAAAATCTTTTTGGCCT
>DATFJD010000556.1:0-5871 GCA_035269475.1 Halalkalibaculum sp. | reverse complement strand
TTTCGGTCGGAGACATTCTGAAACTTAAAATTGTTTCTTTAGATCTGGAGAGAGGCCGCATCGGATTATCCCTGGAAGAGTAAGAACCGGTCGGATATTCCACTACTTTTATAAATCCCTGGCAGCCGTTTATGAACCTGCTGGGGTTACAAAATTTGGTTAATTCTTCATTCTACTAACCCACCTAAATTTTCTCTTTATCAACTGCTTAAAATAAGAAACGAGTATACCTTAATACTCTCGCATTTACGCTTTTAATGGCTATTATTGGCAAAAAAACCTATTTATATTTAAATTAAACATTATATATATCTTTTAATCCATTGTGTTTCATATACTTATATACTTTTATAAATGTATTGTCAAATTGTCTCCGGGTGCAAATTTCACACAAACTTAAATAATTAAGGCGCAACGAGAGGAACGGGAAACTTCACCGATTTGCGATATTTCATCCGTATAAGTTCAATATTTTCATATACATAATGTATTTTAAAAACCTGCCGGCATGATTACGGTTTTTTATAACCAAGATGACTGCCTTAATTATTTAGGCGGCACTCAAAACAGCATCTTTACCGCACAGTGTCTTCCATAGAATGTATGCCTGTAATTAATTGGCAGACATCATTTTATAGAATTAAAACCGCTAAATTTAATCGACTTGACAAATCCATTTTATGCCTCTGTTTGCCATAAACCCGGTTAAATAGGCATATACTTTTACAGGCCTTCCTAAGTTGTTGAGGGGCATTAAATTAGCGACGGATATGGCTTTCAAGTTACAGTTTATACATCCATCCTGCCAAAAAGCCAGTCACCCGCAAGAAGTGCCGGAAACATCCACTAAACGTGTGCCTGTTTCTGTATTTCCGGAGCATAAAAAAGTCCGGCAAGTTACCTGCTGCCGGACTCATGCTATTAGCCTTTCTACGTACCTCTTAGTAATGGCAGTGACCGGAATAAAATACCACCGCCGACCTTAATTTTAATCAAACTCCTCTTCCCCATTCATTCGTTTTACCATCCACTGGGGATAGATCTGGCGGGGCTCGGTGACCTCTGCAATTCGATTGAATTCTGCGTCTGAAAGTTCAAGTTCCGCTGCTCCGAGATTGTCTTCCAGCTGGGACATTTTTTTGGCTCCGATGATCACGGAGGTAACCCCCTTTTTATGCAGCAGCCATGACAGTGCAACCTGGGGAATACTGGCACCTTTAGATTCTGCAATTTCATCCATTACCTCTACCACATCGTACGCTACTTCTTTGTCAATAGGCGGGAAGTCAAACTCATTACGCCGCGATCCTTCAGGTGCTTCCCGGTCGCGCCGGTACTTACCGGTTAAGAATCCGCCGGCCAATGGTGACCATGGCAAGACTCCCAATCCCTCTTCCCGGCACAAGGGAAGAAGCTCGTATTCCAAATCACGTCCGGCTACGGAATAATAAGCCTGTAGTGATGAGAATGAAGCCCATCCCCTGGCCTTCGACAACTCCAGTGATTTAGCAAGTTGACGAACACTAAGGTTTGAACATCCTATATAATGCAACTTGCCCTGACGAACCAGGTCATTGAGTGCGGCCAGTGTTTCCTCAATAGGCGTTTCTTTGTCCACTCCGTGAATTTGGTACAGATCTAAGTAATCGGTGCCTAACCTATCAAGACTGGCTTCAACCGATTCCATGATATGCTTTCTGGACAGGCCGGCATTATTTACGTCGCCTGTCCCCTCGGCAGCATCCTCGCTCATGGCTCCGCGAACTTTGGTTGCAATTACAGCTTGCTCCCTCGGTATGTTCAGATCCTTCAAAGCCTGGCCGAGTATTTTTTCAGATTCTCCCCAGGAGTAGACATCGGCCGTATCAAAAAAGTTAACTCCTGCATCCCAGGATTTCTTTATGATCTTTTTTGCCAAATCAAGATCAACTTCTCCTATATTGTAGAAAGTGGATCCGAAGGTCATAGTACCCAAACAGATCTCGGATACTTTCAGGCCGGTGTTGCCTAATCTTTTATACTTCATATTGTCTAATTTTCGGTTTAGTTTTTGCCTTTAAAGTTATATTTAGGCTAACGTTTAATATTCACCCTGCGTTTAGTAAACCGCATGAACGCAAACCTCTACTGAAAAGTTAGAAGTGACCGGAAATACGCCAGCCTTGCCTAAAATTCTGTATCAGAGACACAGGGCTTAATAATTCAGCATTACAAAAAAATTATCCATGGATACAAAGGAAATTACCGACTATTTCCATCTTGATGTTTATAACAGGTTCCCCGTAACCCTGGTAAAGGGTGAAGGGGCAAAAGTGTGGGACGATCAGGGCAAGGAATATATTGATGCCCTGGCCGGCATAGCCGTAAATAGCTTGGGGCATTGCCACCCGCAGGTAGTGAAGGCCATACAGGATCAAGCTGCAAAGCTTATGCATATCTCAAATTTCTACTACAGTGAACCACAGGCCCGGCTTCTCAAATTGCTTTCGGATATCAGTAATATGGACCGAATATTCCTGTGCAACAGCGGTGCTGAAGCGATGGAGGCCTGTCTGAAAACTGCCAGAAAGTATGGGCAGCAATACAATAAGAAAGGTCCGCTGATCACGGTGAGCAACGCTTTCCATGGCAGGACCATGGCAACGATATCAATGGGGATGGACAAGTACGCCAAAGGCTACGATCCCCTGCTTGGCGGATTCAAGGAGGTGCCGCTGAATGATTTAGACGCACTTGAATCGGCCTTCAATGAGGATACCCTGGGCGTGGCTCTTGAAACCATACAGGGATCGGGAGGTTTACATATAGCCTCCCAAGCATTTATGGAGAAAATCCAAGAGTTATGCCTCAAGCATAATGCATTGTTTATCGTAGATGAAGTTCAGACCGGGATGGGCCGGACGGGCAGGATGTTTGGGTACGAGCACTACAATGTGGAGCCTGACATCGTGGCTATCGCCAAAGCTATGGGGGGTGGGTTCCCGATTGGCGGCATGCTTTGCAGGCAAAAGGTCGCGGATGTGATGCAGCATGGAGATCACGGAAGCACCTATGGCGGAAACCCCCTGGCTTGTGCGGCATCCGGCGCTGCCATTGACGCAATATTGGAAGAGAACCTTCGGGAGGAAGCGGAAAACAAGGGCCGCTACCTTATGGATCTTTTGAAGAATAAATTTAAAAATTCAGCTAAGGTAACAGAGATTCGCGGCAGGGGACTCATGATTGGTGTTGAGCTTAGCTTTAACGGCCGTTCCGTAGTTGAAGAGATGCTGAAACGCGGTGTCTTATCCAATTGTACCCATGGAAATGTTATGCGCCTTGTACCGCCGATTGTCATTACGGAAGAAGAACTCGATATGTTGGCTGATGTACTGGCAGAATCCATAGATATCGCCCAATAATATTTCGTATATATCGTTACTTGACTTGCATTAGGTGATTCATATACATTGGATTGCCTCTAAACTAAATTCAACAACTGAAATTGAGCAAACCCAACACATACCGGCTAACAGTTCACATCATTGCCTTATGCTCAATTATTCTGGTACCCGCTCAACTGGCTCTCGCCCAGCAGGCAGACTCAACAAAGCGAACTTTTTTCCTTCGCCCGGAATCTAAATCACTGAAAGCCCAGCCTCACAGCGAACGATCGATTGGCAGTTATGCGCTTCCGCAAAGCGGGGTATTTGAAATGCCTGAAGAGACGCAATATTACGTCCTTCCCTTTAAGGGACAGTACTATCTGGATATGGCGGTGGAGGCCTACAGAGAAGAACAAAGAGACAAGTTAGGCCTTAACTGGCTGTTCCGATTTTTAAATGCCATATCTCCCTACGTAAACAATCAGTTCCAGTTCGGAGTGTACCGAATAAATGATATGCCTGTTGTAGCCCGCGACAACCCGTTATTCCAATCTCACAACAGCAGTGAGGAGAGAAATTAGGAGCCTCTTAACTAATTAATCTAGCTTATGTGTTTGGGTACTTATATGAGTCTGTCAGCCGAACAGATCAAGCATTGCAGCTTTTGTTTGTTCTAATTCCTGATCACCGACTTCAAAGTGAAATGTCGCCCGAATGGTTTTTGATCCGAACGGGACCATGAGCACGTTTTTATCCTCAAGGTTTTTAAGTGCTGAAGAAACTTGTCCATCGCTTACCTCAAAAATTACAATATTGGTTTCTACCGTATCAGGATCTATTTCCAGCTTGCTGCATCTTGAAATGGTATTTGCAAGCTCCCTTGCCCGTCGGTGATCTTCTTTTAGCAGGGGCAGGTGGTGATCTATGGCATAATCGGCAGCAGCGGCAAGCAGCCCCACCTGTCTCATCCCCCCTCCCAGCATTTTACGGAAACGGCGAGCTCTGTCAATATTTGCCTGCGATGACAACAGCATGGATCCAACAGGCGCTCCCAGCCCTTTACTGAAACTCACAGTCATTGTATCGGCTACGGTACCGTAAAATTCAGGTGCCGTATGGGTAGCGGTAAATGCATTCCATAGCCGGGCGCCGTCAAGGTGCAATGACAGATTTAATTCTGATGCTGTAGAGGAGATAGCTTGCAGCTCATTATCGGTGTAACAGGTCCCGCCTCCTTTATTGGTGGCATTTTCAACCACTACTACAGACGGATTAGGCTCCCAGTCCTGTCCCGACCGCATGGCTCCTTGTATTAACTGCGGATCCAGCTTTCCTGCTCTACCTTGTACCGGATTCAGTTGAACGGAAGAGATAAGAGAAGCTGCCGCCGTTTCATAATTGAAAACATGTCCTTTATAATCGATTATCACCTCATCTCCGGGACTGCTGAGCAGTTTTAAAGCCAGTTGGTTGCTCATGACCCCGCTAGGCACAAAAAGCCCGGCTTCCATACCGAACATTGATGAGACCTTCTCTTGCAAATCGTTTACGGTTGGATCTTCACCAAAAACATCATCGCCCACGCTCGCCTGCATCATGGCCTTTCGCATTCCTTCTGTAGGCTTCGTAACCGTGTCGCTTCGAAGATCTATCATTTCTATCGTCATTTATGCTCGTTGATATTATCATAAAATGTTTGAAGGTCAATATTGGTACCGCAAACAATTAATCCGACCCTTTTCCCCTCAAGTTTATCATGAAGCGGGAAACGAAGAGCGGCGGTAGCAGAAGCACCTGCCGGTTCAAGAGCCAGTTTCATTTCCCGGAACATGAGTTCCATAGTATCTGCCAGTTGCTTGTCAGATACTTTTACTATTTCATCAACAAACTTTTTTGCCAGTCCAAAGCTATAGGGAGCAGCATGCGGGGCACCCAGGCTGTCGGCAATGGTATCGACCTTGTCAATTTCTTCAGGCTTACCCGCTTTAAAACTCTTTGACATGGAATCGGCTCCTTCCGGTTCAACGCCATAAACTTTGCACTCAGGCTGCATCTGTTTAACTGCAGCAGAGATTCCGGCTATCAAGCCGCCACCGCCTATCGGCACAATTACGGCGTCCATACCTTTGACCTGCTCGCATAATTCTAAACCAACGGTTGCCGTACCCAGTGCAGTCAGTGGCCCTTCAAATGGATGTATAAAGCTTCGGCCTTCTTGCTCTTCTATTTCCTTAACTTTTTCAAAAGCCTTATGTACGTCATCGACAAGAATAACCTCGGCCCCATATGATTTACAGCGTTCAATTCGTGACCGGTTTGCCGATTTCGGCATCACCACCTTTGCCGAAGTGCCTACTGTTTTCGCTGCAAAAGCTACGGCAATGGCATGGTTGCCGGCACTCACCGCCGTTACCCCCCGCTTTAATTCTTCCTCATCAAGGCTCATCATATTGAGGAGGGCGCCGCGCGGTTTAAAGCTGCCACCGTATTGAAATAATTCGAGCTT
>DATFJD010000555.1:0-15469 GCA_035269475.1 Halalkalibaculum sp. | reverse complement strand
GAGGCCTACTACGACAGAGTTTGTTACCAAAAAGGCTTTTTTGGACTTAATTAACCCCGTCGACAAAGCCAGCACGGTAAGTACAATGAGAGATATGTAATTATACACATACATTTTTATTCCTATTGGTTGTTAGGCGGTATAACGACCTTCGGGATAAGCGGCGCAATGCACTCTCCGTGTTATTAATGAATTAAATAGTAGTTTAAATCTTCAAACCTAGCAAGGCAAGTCTGAGTTGCGTCCGCTTGATGCCGTGGTTATGCGTTAATCTTTACTCGGGTACTTTAAGACAATAGACTGCTTTACTGCCCACATTGACCATATAACCTTCTCCTATCCCCAGTGAAGAGATATACACATCAAAACTGTCGTTGCTATGGCCAGGTGACTTTTCATTGTAGATAACCGATCCGTCTTTAGTATCCAGCACCCATATATCCCCACCGCCTGAATTGGTAAAATACAGTCGCCCGTTTTGCACGGTCAGAATGCTGGTGTTGCTATTTCTTATATCTGTCATCCATTCTTTTTCGCCTGTTTCAAGATCTACTTTAGTAGCAAATGTTCCAATTGAAGCAGCATAAACGCCCTCCAGATCTACTGTTAAGCCCACATCAAAACCGCCTTCTGGGAAGTATGTTTTCCAAATTGTTTCCCCAGACATTCTATCCAAAGCTACAATATAGAAGCCTGCGAGTGCCACCACTTTATCTTCCGTGACTTCAATATCATAGACAAAGGGAGCCCCTTCCAAAGAATCGCCCGGTATATCAGTGTAAGGATTAGGAACTTTTACGGTTATTTTACTATGCCAAATCAATTCACCTGAGTTGGAATTAAAAGCAAAAATATTATTACCGCTTGCTTCTTCTGGCGTGGGTTGGCTGTGATCAAAATAACTGGTGGGGACATACAACACGTTATCTCCAAAGGGGGATATGATGGGATCGGTGGATCCCTGCGTGACGCCCTCGGGCACCTGCCGGTCCAGCGGGTAGCGCCTTATAATCTGTCCGTCTTCTTTGCGTACTTTCAACACATAGCCCCGTCGACCGGCATAAATAAAATCCTCATCCTGAGACATTATTGGTCCACCGAGGCCTGAAATTTCAGACGAAGTTTCAGATACTTCAGTGTTCCAAATTAAATTGCCATCTCCTTTATCATAAGCATGGATCTCAAATCCGATATCGACAAATATGCGATCAGAGGTTTGTATTATTTTTCTGCTGAATGCTCCACCTCCCTGATTGACTAGTTTATTAGACCAAATAATACGTCCTTCGTTTAGTGTAGCACTTTTTATATGACCATCTTGTAAAAAATAAGTTCGGTTTTTGTCCACGGCGGGCTGGGTACGAACAATATTCTCTTGGTTATTTTCAATTCGCCACGCTACCTCGCCGCTGCTGGGATCATCTTTATCTTTACCACCGATGCCCAACAGCTCACAAGAGCTAAAAAGTAAGGCTGTAAGAGATAGAGCTAAGATGGATTTTAATTTCGCCATTTATATTTGATTACTTGATTATGGTACTCTCTCATGATTAACGCATAACATAAACTTATATCAACTAACCTACCTCATTTTTGTTTATAGCACAAGGCCAAATTGCCTGCTATAGTATGGAAACGGGTTTTCCTGGCGACTTAGTTGCCGTAAACCGGCCTGATAAACCGTTGCTGTAATCCTTGGAGATATGCGGCCGGTTTATGAGGATATTTTTGTATCGGTTTTTGTAAGGAATGGACTATTCAGCGGTCTTACAGTAAAGTGTTGTAATCGCATCTTTATGGCAAAGTCGAAATTAATTGAATCGGTAAAAGAAGAAATTCGGAGAAGGAACTACAGCTACCGTACAGAGCAGGCCTATGTAGGGTGGATTATCCGTTTTGTTAAATTTTCCGGCACCAGGCATCCCGCCGAAGTAGGTGAGGATGAGATTACTGCTTTTCTAAACTATCTGGCTGTAGAAAGAGAGGTCGCCGCCTCTACCCAAAACCAGGCACTCTGTGCATTGGTTTTTCTCTATGACCATATACTGAAGATTCCTATGCCGCTGCTTAAGAACCTGGAACGCGCCAAAAAACCGGCCAGACTTCCGGTGGTGTTAACCCCGGGAGAGGTTAAAAATATATTCCAAAGAATGAAGGGCCTGCCGTTGCTGGTCGCAAAAATATTGTATGGGTCCGGTCTCCGTATCTCAGAAGCCTTGCGTCTGCGTATTCTGGATGTCGATTTCGAATATAATCAAATAGCCGTCCGTGATGGTAAAGGCAGTAAAGACCGGTATACCCTGCTGCCGGAAGTTATTAAGAGTGAACTTCTGGGCCAGGTTGAAAAGGTAAAGCAGCTGCATCAAAAGGATATTAGAAGGGGATATGGCGCTACTCTGCTCCCAAAAGCATTGTCTCGAAAATATCCTGATATGGAGCAGTCGTTTGCGTGGCGTTACCTGTTTCCTTCCCGCCAGATATCGACAGATCCAAGGACCGGCATGCTGCACCGGTATCATATTTCCGATTCATTTATTCAGCGTGCAGTAAAACGGGCAGTGCAGCGTTCCGGCATCGTCAAAAAGGTAAGCTGCCATACATTTCGTCACTCCTTCGCAACCCATCTTTTGATGGAGGGCTATGATATCAGAACCGTACAGGAACTTTTGGGACATAAACAATTAAGTACAACAATGATTTATACCCATGTCATTAACAAGGGAGGTAAAGGCGTTAAAAGTCCAATCGATCTGCTCTAGGTTTAGAGTTGCCTTACCCGGATTGCATACAACGATGGAGGACTGATATATTGAGCATGTGAATCAAAGAGGTATTAAAGGAGATACAGACTCTATGCTGGTAGGTTATTTTAGTTGTTTAATATCTGCGTTCATTTGAGTTCATAGCCTCAGTTGTTAAATCTGAATAAAAGGATATCCTCAATTTAAAATTGATGATAACTAAGCATAGCTAATAAAAATCCAATTTCCATTAAGCACTTCGTTCACATTTTTTTTATCTTAGCCAAAATCTGAACCCAAATTTTGCAGAACCCGGAATCATGCAAAACTCCTCCCCATTCGAACGTATTACCAGGCAGGGACTAACCTACGACGATGTACTGCTCGTTCCAGCCTATTCCCAGACACTTCCACGCGATGTCGATACCAGTGTTAAGCTTACCTCAAACCTCACGCTGAACGTACCGGTTATGAGTGCAGCCATGGATACGGTATCGGAATACCGCCTGGCTATTGCTTTGGCCAGGGAAGGAGGCATCGCCATGCTGCATAAAAATATGTCAATTGAAGACCAGGCAGACCAGGTTCGCATGGTGAAGCGAAGCGAGAGCGGCATGATTGTGGATCCGGTTACCCTTCCGGAAGATGCAACGGTTCGGGAGGCCCGCGGATTGATGAAAAAGCATAAAATCGGCGGTATTCCGATTATTGAGAATGACAATAAGCTGATTGGCATCGTTACCAACCGTGATTTGCGCTTCGAGCATTACGTGGATAAGAAGCTGAGCTCCATAATGACCAGTGAAAACTTGATTACCGCTCGAGAGGGTACCACCCTCGAAGAAGCCGAAAAACTGCTGCAGCAGCATAAGGTCGAAAAACTGCCGATTGTTGACGCGAACATGAAGCTGGTTGGACTCATTACGTTCAAAGACATTGAAAAGAAGATGAATTTCCCGAATGCCTGCAAGGATGAAATGGGTCGCTTGCGTGTAGGAGCTGCGGTGGGGGTAACCCCCGATACCATGCAGCGTGTTGAGGCACTGGTTGAGACGGGAGTGGATGTAGTAACGGTCGATACCGCTCACGGGCATTCTCAAGGTGTTTTAAACATGGTAAGCAAGATTAAGAAAGCCTATCCGGATCTTAACCTGATTGCCGGGAACATAGCGACAAAAAATGCCGCTAAGGCACTTGTTGAAGCCGGTGTGGATATTTTAAAAGTAGGCGTCGGCCCCGGCTCTATTTGTACCACCCGTGTGGTAACCGGGGTAGGGGTGCCACAGCTGAGCGCCGTCATGGAGGTAGCCGAATTTGCCAAAAAGGCCGGTGTTGGCTTAATAGCTGACGGTGGTATCAAACAGACCGGTGATATTCCGAAAGCGATTGCAGGCGGCGCACAGGCGGTCATGATGGGCTCTATGTTTGCAGGGGTTGACGAAAGCCCCGGGGAGACCATTATATATGAATCCAGGAAATACAAATCCTACCGCGGAATGGGAAGCCTCGGCGCCATGGAGCAAGGCTCCAAAGACCGTTATTTTCAGGATGTGGAGGATGATATCAACAAACTGGTTCCCGAAGGCATTGAAGGCCGGGTACCTTATAAAGGATACCTCAGCGAGGTGGTGTACCAGATGGTAGGTGGTTTGCGAGCTGCCATGGGTTATGCGGGCGCCGCAAATATTGAAGAGCTCCAGGAAGCTGAATTCGTTCAGATCTCAGCCGCTGCCTACAAAGAGAGCCATCCGCATTCCGTGCAGATTACCAAAGAAGCACCGAACTATTCAGTTAGCTAGGGACTGAGGGATTGATTTACTGAGTTGATTAGTCACCATTCAAAAATGCCATAATTATCTTCAGATAGGCTTTTATTTATCTGTTCCAGATCAAAGTGTTCTGGATTATAGTTGTCGCCAAACCACTCCTTGTAACCTTTATATTCCGGGTGCTCAGGATTATTTATGATCTTTTTGAATTCCTTAAATCCCCCAATTCCGCCGCAATCTTCCGGAGGACAAGCCAAGGCGCCGGCAAGACATTTTGGCAATTTGCTTTTTCCATCATCAGGCATAATTTGCTCTAATTTTATAGTATGCTCCCAACCGCCCCCAAAATCATATTCGCAGGTAATTTTGTCATTCAAATTTTCCAGAACATCGTCAAGTTTCATCCCGGTATAGTCATCCCCGTAACTCTCCAAAAAATCTTCCTCAGGTGCAGGAGATTCATAGTAATTGCCGTCAGCAATGAATTGGTACAGGTGAGAATTTGTCCAACCTATAGTAGTTTGTAAAATTTGTAATATTCACTTAAGGATACATCCGAATCCACCAAAAGTCTTCTCCAAATTTTCGGTTTTGAGCCAACCAGCTCCAGTTGGATTTGAAATAACTTATCAGCTAGAGTTTTGCATAGAATAAAGTTTCAAACAGGAAAGCAACTTTACAAAAATAATACTTTTAAATATTTATAAGAAGTGAATTCAGCAATGCAAAAAGTTTTAAAAGGTCTCATTCTAAGCAGACCCTCAACAACTCATTCCCTCAGTAAATCAATCCCTCAATAAATCAGTAAATCAATCCCTAATTCAGTCCCTAACCTCCTCCTTCAATAATTCAATCCTTCAATACCTCCTGTTACTTCCTCGCCGAAAACAGCAGCACGAGGCCGACCAGCAGGAAGAAAATATGGGGTATGGTCGCTGCAACCACGGGCTCCAGGGCTCCTTTCCCTCCAAAAGGCTCAATGACTTTCATCAGGGCCAGGTACAAAAAGCTTATCGTAAGGCCGGCAGCTATGTGAAAACCTCTTCCACCTCTTCGCCTCACAGAAGCAATGGCGAAGCCCACTATAATGGATACAATAATGGAAAAGGGGTAGGCAAGCCTTCCGTAGAACTGAACCTGCGGCAGTTCGGTATTGCTGGCCCCACTGCGCTTAATGGACTGTATATAATTGTAGGCCTCAACATAGGTAAGCTGGTAGATGTCTGAGGTGGTCCGGGCCAGGTCACGTGGCAATATATTCAGGGATACTCTCATGGAATCACGGTACTCATTTACATAGCCGTTTTGGGTAAAGGTCTTCTCCTCAACATCGGTGTACTTCCATAAACTGTCTTTTTGAAGCCATTCCATTCGCTGAATATTCATCATCTTTTTGATGCTGTCGCCCTCAAACTCAATTACCTCAATATTGTATCCTGTCTTCTGATTTGCATCGAAGGTCCGAATTTCAAATATGGTATTCTCCGACTCTTGCCGGTAGATCCGGTTGCGGTCTACTTTCTCGGTTTTATCTTTGAGGTAGCGGTTTTCAAAAGCAATGCGTTTGGAGTTTGCATCAGGGATGATAAATCCATCCAGGTAACTGATGATGCAAAGCATGATAAAGCCAAAGAGCAGGTAGGGGATGATGAGACGGTAGAGACTGACCCCGGCTGCTTTCAAGGCCGTTATTTCAAGGCGGTCAGCCATTTGTCCGGTCAGGTAGAGGCAGGCTACAAAGATGGCGACGGGTATCACCAGGCGAATGATCTCGGGAATATAATTCAGGTAGTACACGCCGAAAATTTCAATAAAGGTGGCTCCCCGATCGGTAAAATCATCGCTGTTATTTGAGAAATCTATGACCAGAAAGATGAAGATCAGCACGCCCAGTACAAAGACGGTGATGGTAAATAACCGGATGAAAATGTAACGGTCAATCTTGTTACTCACTTTTTCTCCAGAGATTTGACAATTTAAAGGAAGTGCAGAGCCTGATCACCAGGTAGATGCCAATGGCACCCAATATCACATTTGAGAACCACATGCCGGTTATGGGATTTACATAAAGCCGGTCAGCCAGTTTTTCTCCCTGTATGATTGAGATGAAATAAAAGGTCAGGAAACCGGTACTGATCAGCGCGGCATAGCCCAGATTTCCTTTTTTGGTGTACATGCCGATAGGAGCGCCGATCAGCACAAAAATAATACAGGCAATGGGGATGGAGAATTTTTTATGGATTTCAACCAGGTAGCGCGCAATACGGCTGATTCTCCAGTCCAGGTTTACTTCCAGGTTTTCCAGCGAGGAGCGGTAGTTTCGCATTTCGGTAAGTGCCGAGCGATGAATCCGTTTTTGGGCGGAAAGCCTGCTTATATTATTTAAAACAACAAAATTACTGTTATAGGGAAGATCCGTACTGTCTGTGGTACTATAGTACTCTTTATCCTCGCCCGCAAGACTCTGCTGCTGGGAGAAAAGCGAGTCTTCCGGGCTTAGAGCAATATCACTGTTTCTTCTTACAAATTTTTCTTTTTGATCACGTATTTCTCTATTCAGTGAATCAACCACAGCCAGCATCGACTTGATATTCATAGTGCGGTCGCTTCTGGAATGCTTGTCAGGATTTGAACGTGAAAAAGCCAGTTCGGAAAGATCAAAGCTTATCCTGTAGCGGTCAAAGTCGGTTTCTTCGTATAGGTCCATTCTTTTGCCGTTCTGCACGCGATCGAGATATCTGAGGATGCTGCCGTCAAACAGGAAAAGGGTAAGGGTTTGCCCGTCGTCTTCGCTTTGAAGGGTTCCGCGTTTGGCGGTGATGTAGGCTTTTTTTCGATTCCTGGTCGATTCCTGGAAAAGGGTAACATCATAGAGAGAGTCAGACTCATTCTCTATTCTCTTTACCAGGAAGGTATAGCCTTCTATGCCCTCATAAAACTCATTCTCCTTCAGGTCAAAGCCCGGTTTTTTAAGCCGGATGTCAATAAATAACGAACGGGCTCTTTGGTTGGAATCGGGAAGCACATAATTGCCGAAAATCACAAGGCCGATGGTTAAAATGATGGCTGCTCCCAGCACCGGATTTATAATATGAATTGGATTTACACCCGCGGCCCGCAGTGCGGTGAGCTCATTGAGTTCGGTGAACTTGCCGTAAGCCATAAGGGAGGCGACAAGAACGGCCATGGGCGCTGCCAGAACCACCATCGCAGCGAGGTTGGTAATAATCAACTCGAGAATTATATCAAATGGCAGTCCCTTGCCTACCAGCTTGTCGATATAAAGCATCAGGAACTGCATTAAAAGCAGAAACATCACTGTAAAAAAGCAGAAGACGAAAGGGCCTACATGCCTTTTAAGAATGTCGAGTTGAAGCTTGTTAAGCATTATCGCTTTAGATAATTGGGTTTGAACAACCTTTAAATTAGGCCTATACTACGTCTTTGCAAAATGAATTTAAATTGATACAGAGTCCTTAGTTTGTAATTTTCAAGAATTCTGAATTAGTATTATTATCTGTTCAGCAAAGGTTTAAAATTTAAAATACCAAAAAGCAAAGGAGCTGCCTATCTAACACTGTTACGACTGGTTTACTATTGATAAAAAGACAAGAATTTAGGTAAAAGACGGTTTCGTGCAGCTCAACTACACCATAACATGGCATAAATTGCTTTTTATTTGCCTGCTAACCTTTGCAGCAGGCATTAGTAAGGGCTTCGGCCAGAATACGGCTGAAGTCGATACTACTATCGATATCGGTTTTGCTGCGCTAAGCGATTCATTGCCTGTCATCCATGCACCGGACCTGGTTTCTTACCCCTTCCCGAAGAAACGCTCCCGCCTGTTCCATGTTGCGCTGAATGAAGAGAGAATTGTGGTAAATCGTGACTCTGCCGGTCGTTATATCAGCCGCAGAATGCTCAATGGCATCCCGCTCGCCTTACCCTATGTAATGAATTTCGAGGAGTACGCCCGACGAAGCCTGGAAGAATCAAAAAGAGAAAACTGGAATAATCTCATCACCAGGTACGAAAGTAATCGCGAAGAGAGAAGGGGCCTGCTTGATTTTCGCTTTGATGTGCCGGGGGGCAGGGAGTCTACCTTTACGACAATTTTTGGCAAGCCGGAGGTCAATCTGCGGGTAAACGGAACGGCCAACATGAACCTGGGGGCATCCATCCAGAAAACAGAAAATCCGGAATTGCCGCCCGATCAGCAGACCCAGATTGATCCCACATTTGAGCAGAGCCTGAAACTGAATATTCAGGGTACTATTGGCGATAAATTGTCCATCCAAACCGACTGGGACACAGAAGCGGCATTTGATTTTCAAAACAGGCTGAGTATCGTATACCAGGGGTATGAGGATGAAATCTTGCAGCGTATCGAAATGGGTAACGTTTCCATGGAAACGGGTAATTCCCTGATCAGGGGAGGTAGCGCCCTGTTTGGAATCAAGTCTATAGCCCAGATCGGTTCTTTGCGTCTTACTTCGGTTGTTTCCCAGCAGGAGGGTGAAGGTCAAACCGAAACGCTGACCGGCGGTGCACAGGAGCAGCAGCTTTCTATCAGGCCTGCAGACTATGAAAATGATCGCCACTTTTTTCTTGATTTCTTTAACCGCCAGCAGTTTGAGCAGAATATGTCAAATCCCCAGCAGCTGGGGCAGGCTTACCAGCTTTCCGAGATCAATGTGTGGATATTGCGGGAATCCACGCAATCTTTTGAAGGCGAACGACAGGCCATTGCACTGGTAGACCTCGGTGTAAATCAAACCAACGGCACTTTCGGCCTTCCCAATGAGGAGGATGACCCTTTTACCGATGCCACGCTTGATAATTTCAGGGACCCCTCAATAGGTACCTCCGCAACCGATTTTGGGGTAAATGCCGATGAATTTGTGGAAGGGTATTTCATCCCCCTGCAGGAAGGGGTTGACTATGAGGTCAATCGCTACCTGGGCTACCTATCCCTGAAGCGAAATCTGGGCTCAAGACAGGCTTTGGCTATCTCTTTTAAGTACCTTGATCCGCAAACGGGGCAGACCGTAAGCGTGGGCGATGTAAGTCAGGGCGGTGGCAGTCGCATCTATCTAAAACTGCTTCGTCCGCAGAATGCTACGACCACCAACAAGGCCTGGGATCTGATGATGAAGAATATTTATTCCCTCGGGGCTTCTAACCTGACTCCCGAAGGCACGGAAGTGGATATTAAATACACCCAGGAAAACGTGCCTAGCAGCTCCCTGCCACAGCGAACCAACATCCTGCTGCAAGACCTGGGGCTTGACCGGGTTGACAGCCAGGGCGCCCTTTCCCCGGATAACCGCATCGATTTCAGTACCGGTACCCTCGATCCCGCCACAGGCAAAATTATATTCCCTTACCTGCAGCCTTTCGGATCGAGAATTGAAGAGTTGTTGCAGGATACCGGCCTGCCCGTGTCAGAAATAAATTCCATCGTGTTTAATGAGCTTTATAATGAAAAGAAGGTAAATGCGAACCAGTTTTCTAAAAACAACTTCTTTCTGATAGAAGGAAGTTCAAAGGGTACAACCTCAGGCAGCTATTCCCTCGATTTCGGCCTGGTGGAAGGGTCTGTCAAGGTGTTTGCCAACGGAAGGGAGCTTACCGAGGGAACCGATTATGTGGTAGACTATTCTATCGGCAGCATAACGATACTCGACGAGCAGTACCTGAAAAAAGGGCAGGAGATTAAGATTGAGTATGAAAAAAACCAGTTTGCCCAGATTGAGCAAAAGAATTTCACCGGTCTGCGGGCAGAGTACGAATTCACCGATAATATACGGCTGGGGAGTACCTTTTTTAAACTCAAAGAGAAGCCTTTGCAGGATAAAATCCGCATAGGTGACGAACCGGTAAACAATACCGTAGTGGGCCTGGATGCCAATGCCCGGTTCGACCTGCCCTGGCTTACCCGTGCCATAGATAAGGTGCCGCTGCTGCAAACCAACGCCCCCTCCAGCTTTTCGATGAGCGGAGAGTTTGCGCAGCTTCGTCCCGGCGTGGCCCAGACCAATGCGGTCAGCGATGCCATCGACCGTAATGAACTGTTTGAGGATGAAGAAAACGGCCTATCATTCATCGATGATTTTGAAGGGGTGGATATTACCCTGAATTTTACCAATGCTTCCCGTTGGAACCTGGCCGCCGCCCCGGCTGCCGTGCCGGGCTACGCTCCCGATCAACCCTTTTTTGGCAACGACCCATTGGCTAATCCATCGCTTACCCTCAATGACAAGATCGCGCGATCGGACCTTCGCAGTCAGTTTTCATGGTATTCCATTCCGCGAAATATTGTTGACATACTGGGAGGTGTACAGTTGACGCCCGAAACCCAGCCCGTACGGGTGACGGATGTATTTCCAAACCGGGACGTATTAAGCGAGGAAAATTTTATCACTACCCTCGATGTGTACTACAATCCGGAAAATCGAGGCCCCTATAATTACAACCTGGACCTTCGGAACCTGCTCGAAAACGATCAGGATAGAACATGGGGCGGTATGGTGACAACGGTGCCATCGGGACAGGAAGATCTTACCCAGAATAACATAGAATTCCTGGAATTCTGGGTTCAGCCCATATTGCCCGACGGCCGGGAACCCACCGCCCAGGATCTGGCCGATTACGACGGTAAGATGTACATCGATATCGGGATCGTCTCGGAAGATATTGTTCCCAATTTTAAAACGAATACCGAAGACGGTTTGACGCGCCGGCCGGAAGACCTGCAGCTTGACAACCTTGGTGCCGATAGCCGTTCCTACATAGCGGTGCCGCCGCCCCCGCCCGAGGGTCAGTTTGCCAACGACCGCAGAGCACAGGAGGATGTGGGGCTGGATGGAGCTCCGAATACCGGGGGGATTGACGGGAAAAATGAGCAGGAGCTTTTCAACAGCTTTATCAATGCCATGGAGGCAGCTTACGGGGCGGGAAGTGAAACATTTCAGCAGATACAGGATGACCCCTCGAACGATGACTACATTTATTACGGCGAGGACCAGGTGTCTGAACTAACGCTTCAGAACCGTTTCCACCGGCTTTACGGGTATCATGACGGAAATACCCCGCCCAACAACAGCGGCGACAAGCGGGCGGTAACCAATAAGCCCGATACCGAAGGACTGATTACACCGTCTATCGTCGAGCAGAATAATTCTTACTTTCAGTATGAAATAGATTGGAATCCGGCAGATTTTAGTCAGCTGGATGTCGGTCAGCCCGGTACGTTTATCGTGGACAAGGTTCCCGGCAGCCGCCAGCAGGATCGCTGGTACCAGGTTCGCATACCTCTTCAGGATTGGATCCGCAAGGTGGGAAGTATCGAGAATTTTCAGAATATCTCTTATATCAGGGTCTGGCTGTCGGGTTATGAAAAGCCTTTTACCATGCGATTTGCCACTTTTGAGCTCGTTGGAAGCCAGTGGCGTAATGCCGATGATGTGGATCAGCAGCAGACTTCCCAGGCCGATTTCAGTATTTCATCGGTAAATATTGAGGAGAATAGCCGCAGGCTTCCGATTCCCTATCGCCAGCCGGAGGGAGCCATCCGGGCTACCAACCGGAGCCGCCAGCGTCAGACTATTGCCAATGAACAGTCTCTTATACTGGATGTTGAAAACCTGGGTTCAGAAGAGCTGAAAATGGTAAAAAGGGTCTATCCGGGCGGGTTAAACATGATCAATTATTCGAATGTCAGGATGTTCGTGCATGGTGAGGGTTTTGAAAATAGAGGGGATGCAGAATTGGTAATGCGCTTCGGTACCGACCTGATCAACAACTACTATGAATACCGCCAGCCGATTTCACCGACCGATCCCAATTATCCGTTTTCAAACCAGCCGCTGGACGAGCTTACCGAGGCGGAAAGAGAACAGGAGGCCGAACAGGTGTGGCTTTATAATGAAAACAGCGTCAATATCCTGCTGAGAATTTTCAATCAGCTGAAGCAGTTACGTGATCAGCAGCAGGATGACCCCAGTGCCGTCTATGAGAGAAGTGATATTGTCAGGGAGGCACCGGAAGGAGCAGTAGTGGCCATCAAGGGAAATCCCTCATTAGACCGCATCGGTGAGATCGGCATGGGGATACGGAACCCCTTTGACCCGGGCGCCCCCCAGCAGGGTGTGCAGTCGCTGGACGCTCAGCTTTGGCTCAATGAACTGCGTGTTTCCGGTTTTGACAATCAGAATGGATGGGCAGCCAATGCTAAGGCGGAATTGCAGCTGGCCGACTTCGCCTCCATTAACGCCAACGTAACTCAGGAAACCGACGGCTTCGGTGCCTTGAACTCCCGGTTAGGCCAGCGAAGGGTTTCTGATATCTTTGGCTATGATATAAATACAACCGTTAACCTGCACAAATTTCTTCCCGATCGCTACGGCTGGAATTTTCCCGTTTCCCTGTCAACCCGAAGTTCAACTTCTACGCCGCGATACCTGCCTAATCAGGGTGACGTTAGGCTTTCGGAATTTGAAGATGCCGTTCAGGCCCGGGATGATATCAACGAGGACCAAAAGCAGAACATCATCGATCAGCGTATACAAGAAAGCCAGACTTTTATGGAAAGCTATTCTGTGAATGTATCCAATGTATCGAAAAGGCTTTCGGAATCGAATTTCTTGCAGTATACACTCGACAAGACTACGCTGAACTTTGTCTTTAATACTACGGACCGGCGCAGTCCGGAATATGTATTTCAGGATAACTGGAACTACAGCGGGTCCCTGCGATACAACGTCAACTTCCAGAATACCCTGTTGTTCCGGCCCTTTGGTTTTCTCGGCGACGTACCCCTGCTGGATGTCTTGTCAGGACTGAAGCTGGGCTATACGCCGGCTTCCATTAATGCCTCGTTTGGGGTGAATCGTGAATACGATGAGAGGCGAAGGCGAACCATTGACGGGCAGAGTTTGGCTTCGCTTCAGCAGTCGCATACTTTCAACTATAATACCAACTTCGGTTTTGGCTATAATCTTACTCCATCCATTAAAACCACCTTCCAGACAAGAACCATTTTCGATCTTTCTCGTGCCGGCATTGAACAGATCGGGCAGGCCGGTACCGTAGACAGTACCGAATTCAGGGTGATACCGACCTTTACGGTTTTTGACAAGCTCATAACCGACACGCTCTCTTCCAGGAGAAGCAACTATGAGGAGGCCTATACCGCCGGCTGGCAGCCCAGGCTTAATAGTATTGATGCTTTGAGCTGGATCAGCTATTCTGCCAATTATGGGGGCGGGTACCAGTGGAGAAACAGCCCGGCGGGCTCTGAGCTTGGGGCGACCATTTCAAATAATCTGAGCCTGAACCAGTCGCTGGATTTTGATTTCAGCGATTTATTTAACCGGATGGACTGGTACCGGAGGCTTACCGAAGAGCGTAGCCGGAATAGTAACAGATCGGTAAGCGACACGACAGGCAGCGGCGGGCCCGATCAGAATGTGGGGAGAATACTGCGCAAAGGATTGATGGCCTTGCTGAGTATTCAGTCGCTGGACTTCTCTTTTAATATTTCCAAGAATTCCCTGCAAAGCGGCTATGCGGGAGATTCTCAGCTTTATTACATGTTTAAAGATTCGGAAAATAACTTCTCTCCTCCCTTTTCTTACAGAACCGGTTTTACCGATGAGATAGGCTTTACCCGGCTGATAGACAATCCGGACCTCAATACGAGTATTCAGCTGCCTTCCAACAAACGTTTTTCGGATGATTTGACAGCCAGTTCCAGGTTTCAGCCGTTCAAAAACTTTACCGTCGACCTTACATTCAACACCCAGTGGGATGTGACCAAAACCCGGTCCATAACTATTGACCCCTCAGAGTCTGTTTCCACGGTACGGACGCAAAGCGGAAATATCAGCTCCAGTGTCTGGGCTTTCGGCAAGGGCTATGGCGAACTCTTCAGGAAGCAGCTGCAGACGGCTTTTGATGATATTAACGCCGCTAACGACAGCCTGTCGGATGCGGCAGGCAACGGGGACGGTGAAACCGTTCTGGGTAAGCGATCTTTGGAAGACGATTTCAGGCAAGCCTACCTGGGCGTTTCAACAACCGGTATCGGCAGCAGAAACTTTACGCCATTTCCTTTACCCGGATGGAAGGTGACATGGACCGGCCTCGAGCGATTCATACCCTATTTTGGGAATTTTATGGCCAGGGCCACCCTCAATCACGCCTACAGCGGGAGATACCGGCTGGGGTGGACCTTCAATGCAGATACGAGTCCGTTACAGCCTTTCAACCTTGGGGTGTATACGGTAGCTAATAACCGGTCGGATTTCGAGCCGAATGCCATTAATATCGAGAAACGTTTTGTCCCGCTGATAGGCCTTAATATCACATGGCAGTCAAACTTGCGCACAAACCTTCAGTACGAGGTTAGTAAAGTCACCAGCCTGGCACTTTCCAACTCAACGGTTACCGAACGTTTATCCAGGGGGCTGCAGTTCAGTTTCAGCTATACCATCAGGAATTTCAAACTGCCCTTTTTCCCGCGGCTCGATAACGCGGTGGATTTCACTCTGAATGCCTCCTATATCGAAGACACCGAGCAGAAATTTATCCTGGATTCCGATCTTGATAATGCCCTGCAGGTAGGGCACGAAAACATCAACAAAGATGTGGATGCCTATGATTTTACGGAGAGCTTTACGGAAGGGCAGTCGCGAGTCAACGGCTCTGCCATCATCGGCTACCAGTTCTCACAAACGATAAAAGCCAACTTTGAATACACCTATCGACAGATAATTCCGCAGTCATCCCTGGTATTCCCCAGAATCGACCACGATCTGCTGTTCAATATCATCGTATCTATCAGGTCGAACTGATAACGCTTTCGGGCCTGAAGTTCCTGAATAGAATGAGCAGTATCCCCCAGCTTGATACCAGCATCATGGCATAAGGAAGCCAATCCCCAAAACGGGTGTAAAT
>DATFJD010000554.1:0-5305 GCA_035269475.1 Halalkalibaculum sp. | reverse complement strand
GTAGTCGGCGCAAACCGGCTTGATGCTGAGATCGGGATATTCATCCTTGAGTGACCGAACCGTCTTCATCAGGTACTCTTCAGAAATCTCTACCGGCACGTAGGCCGAGATATCTGACATGTGGTCAAGCAGCAGCCGCGTCTTGGTGCTGTTACCGCTGCCCAGCTCTACGATAACCGACTGCTCGCCTACCGCCTCGGCTATTTCTTCAATATGGTCTTCAAGAATGCGCGTTTCTGTTCGGGTGGGATAGTACTCATCCAGCAGGGTAATTTCTTCAAAAAGTTCGGATCCCCGCTCGTCATAGAAAAATTTACTGGGAATCATTTTCTGTGGACACCGCAACCCCTCCACAACCTCCTCAAACATTTGTCGCTGGGGTGCGTTCAGTTCAGCTTCTGCATTCATAAGTGGTAGTCATCAAATAGTTCGGGCTAACCGGATGCCATTAAACTGCCAGCGGGCATCCGGGTAAAAGAAGTTTCGGTACGTTTTGCGGATATGCGTTTCTGAAGTGGCACATGATCCGCCTCTTAAGACGTACTGACTGCACATAAACTTACCATTATATTCGCCAAGCGCACCCGGCAGAGGCTCATAACCGGGATATGCGTCATAAGCGCTTTTGGTCCACTCCCAGACATCTCCGTACATCTGCTTCAGGCCGGAAGTAGAATCCTGCAGCGGACGAGGGTGAAAATGTCCCTCTTCTACAAAGTTTCCGGTATACGGAAGCTCCCCGGCGGCGACTTCCCACTCGGCTTCCGTTGCCAGCCGGGCACCGGCCCAGCGTGCAAAGGCGTCAGCCTCGTAATAGCTAATATGTGTAACCGGTTCATTAGGGTCTACTTTTCGCAAGCCGGAAAGAGTGTAGTAGTACCATTCGCCGTTTCTTTTATTCCAATACAAGGGGCTGTCCCAATTCTTCTCATTAACAGTAGCCCAACCGTCATCCAGCCACAATTCAGATCGCTCATATCCGCCATCGTTCATAAACTCCATATATTCCCGGTTGGTAATCAGACGGTCGGATAGCTCAAAAGCTTCCAGGAATTCACGATGTTGTGGGTGCTCATTGTCATAGGTAAATTCATCCCCCTTATTTCCTATGTGGTAAATACCCTCATCAAAAGCTACCCAATTCAGGGGCGGTACTTCTTTGCTTTCAGGCAGTTCAAGATCTTTATAAGACGGGTATAGCGGATTTTGGGCAAACATATACTTGAAATCCGTAATCATCAGCTCCTGGTGCTGCTGCTCGTGGTTATTGCCGATTTCAATTACCGGGCCATACTCCTCAAGCTGCTCCTCGGTGGCGTTTTCCAGAAAATTCAGCACTTCCTTATTAACGTAATCCCGGAACTCAAAAACTTCACGTACCGTAGGGCGCGTAAGCAGGCCCCTTTTAGAACGGGTATGCGGCTCTCCCGTTTGCAGGTAATAGGAGTTAAAAATATAGGCGTATTGTGGATGGAGAGATTCGTAGTTATCGTAAACCTTGTCCAGCAGAAAGGTTTCATAGAACCAGCTTACATGGGCCAGGTGCCATTTGGTAGGACTAGTATTTTCCATTGCCTGAACCACAAAATCTTCAGTTTCCAGCGGTTCCGTAAGCTGATGGCTAAAATCCCGTATGGCTTTAAATCGCTCTATCAGGTGTTCCCTCGAGTGGCGATCGGTGGCAGAGTCGGGGGCGGTTCTCTTTACAGTAGTGGCATCCATAATAACAGGTCTTTGACTTCATCTTCATTGAAATTACAATTATGCGTGAAGTTCCGTTCTTTCTCAAGAGAAATTCTTCGGATAACCTGATATTTATACTGATGCTTGCGGTTTCATTAAAAATATAAAGAAGGTACTATGCTAAAATCTATTTTTCTCTATAGAAGTAGATTTTTTTATTCTTTGAATCTTTTCCGCTCTTAATCTTAACGCCTCTGTCCTGGTTATACTGGTAAACAGCCGTACGCATAGAGTTTACGCTCTTGTCATCCTTATAGTTTATTTCGATGGCATCGCCGCCCACTTCCAGGTTATCCAAGGCCTCCAGCAGTGGTTTGAATTTGGAGGATCTTTTCTTCGAGGTGTTTATTTTTTCTCGTTCAACAAATTTAATGTCCATGGTAGATGTATGTTATTTATCATTCGTTTGCCAACTTATTTTTTTCAATATAATCGATAAATAAATAAAAAATACGATCTTTAATTTATTTTAATATCAACTTTAAACACTAATCATTAAAAACAGTTAATAAATCTTACAATAAAAAAAGCTGCAACATGTGATGTGCTGCAGCCTTAAAAAAATTTAAGTAAAACGTTTAAACTAAAATCGTGCTATTGAATTTTATAAAATTGATTGTACACGTATTCCCAGAACTCAGCTAAATTCGATCCTTTGTTGTGAGGATTTTTGGATGTAGAAGATTTCATGGCATCAATACATGCTTTTTCTTTAGCATCGTAATATGATTTTAGCTGATGGGCGGTTGGGTTTTCTATCATCTCTTCGAATTTCTTGATCTTCTCTTTATCCGGCATAACTCAATGGATCTTCTTAACGGTTGACTATTTAAAACGGAAATCAGTGCCAAAAAATTTCCTTCCCTTTTTTAGATAGCAAAGCAAAAACAATTCCGCAAGGGTTAAAACGGGCATTCAGGACTTTTAAACGGGGGCTAAGGAATGAATTTGAGTATCCTGCCGGTATTCGAGCTTGACTGTGCCTTTGTATTTGCCACAGATTAGCACAGATTTTAATCATTATCTGTGAAGATCAGTGGCTAAAACCGGTTAGCCCTGCTGGATTTGGTAGTGCTCAATCGCCTCCTTCACCGTGCGATAATGCTGGAAGACGGAAATCAGCTGAGTGATCATCAGCAGGTTCTCAATTTTCTTATCGGCTTCGCAAATGATCAGATTACCCCCGGCCTTACGCATGGTCGTAAGGGCACCGATAATAATGCCCAGTCCCGATGAATTGATAAACTTAACTTTGCCTAGGTTAACAATAACATTCGTTTTATCCTGCTCGATCAAATCATGCAGATCCTCACGAAACTGCTCGGCATCCGGACCGCCCATTACATTTCCCTTTAATTCTATTATCACGCAATTGAACTGCTCGTTAATACTGTATTTCATAGGCTCTGTTATTCGTTAATCTTTTACTGATAGTAATTATTTATCCGCAAATATAATATAATGATGTGGATAATTTTAAAATTGATTACAATTCATCGTTTCTCAATACACCACTACCGGCCTGCCCTGTACTAATACTAATGTCATACTATTTTACCTATAAATATATGGTTTTTATAAGTATCACTTTGACGATTATCAGGAATTATATACATTCTTAAAGGTTTCTCGACCATAATAGAGATGCTAAAGCGAGGGGGATAGTAATAGAGGGGTAGCAAGTAAGGTTTTATTTCCATATCCGTACACCCACCCGTTTGAACAACTTAAAATAAAAGTGTAAAGATATGATTATTCGTATGCGTACTCCCTTCCTGCTGCTGGCCCTACTGTTTTCTGTTTATTCTTGCAGTGATATAAATAGTCCGGCATTAGATGATTCAGAAACGGGCCTGCAAACTTCAGTCGAAAGCGAAACGGATCAGCTGCAAAATGATAACACGGATCCGGTTCCGCTGAATAACTACCTGGTTACCTTTAATGGCAAAACCTACGACCAAGCTAACGACCGCTCCACTTTTTCCTACACCGTTTCGGGTACCGGGGTTGAACCGGCTTTAAATTACCTGTTTATCGAGACTCCTGCCTGTGCGGGTGCCCCGGTTGCCTACAGCCCTGTTCAGTCGGCAAAAGTTAATCCCGATGGAATTACATGGGAGGCATCCATCTCAACCGAGAGCAGCCAGGATTACAGCATCACCTATTCGGGTGATCTGCCTATAGGAGCCGTAAATGCCATTAGTGAAAGCGGCAATGTAATGGGAAGTGCGGAAATACCGGGCCCTTGCAAGGGCATATATACCATATCGGGTACCGTATTTGTTGACGGAAACAGTAACGGTCTAAAAGGTACGTCAGAGTCCGGCATACAGAATGTGACGGTCCATTTTATTAACAGTGATGGATTGGCATACAGCCAAAAAACAACGTCAACCGGATCCTATTCATATCAGGTATTCACAGGCAGCAATTCCGTTGACTTTGATATTGAAGTGCGAGAGACCACCGCTGATGACACGGACTTTAACGAAGGGCTTTTCGACGGCTATTCTGCCACAACACTTACCTCAAAAACAGTAACGGTAAACGGAGCCGATGTTACCGGTATTGACTATGGTTTTGCTCCCCAAACCGAAAAACTGATTCTTCAATTTGAAGACGGTACCATTCTGCTGAATACCGAAGAGCCGAAATTCTGGATACAACAGCTGCGTTTTGCCCAAAAGAATAACTCTAAAGCGGAAATCCCCGCTGCCGATCTGCTGGGATATCTTGAAGTTATTGAACAGCTGTATCTGACTGAACCTTTCCAGTTCGGTGATCAAAAATTTGATGCCGCGCTGAATATACTTGCCGGACCCAAAAAGACAGATCTGGAATCCTTGCTGGTTCAGCTGCTCGCCGCAGAACTGAATGTGGTTAGTGGAAGGGGATCCGGAAATCTTGACTTCGACCTGGCCTTGATTGCCTTCGGTGAAAGCGCGGCCGATGAATTGAAAAACAGTGTCGTTCTGCAGAATACCTTAAGCAGCACTTCTACGTCAGATACTGAAGTATCTACCCTGAGTGTCAGAACTTTGGATGCTGAAAGTCTGCTTACTTCATTTAACTCCTCCGGCGGTGGCGGCGGAGTCGGAAATAACAATTAAGCAACGAATGATATAGGGGCCGGTTTATGAAACGGCAACTTTTTGCCTTACTTGTTGTCTTACTCATTCCATTCAGTGAATCGGAAGGGCAGCTCCTTCCGTTCACTCATTATACTCCTGATCGGGAAATTAATGCCCTCCCTTCTGCAGAAGTCCATAAGGTATTCCAGGATAAATTGGGATACATGTGGTTTTCAATCTACTCTTCCGGCCTTATTCGCTATAACGGGGTTAAGATGGAAACCTACAGCCAGGAAGACGGCCTCAGAGATCTAACCGTTTGGGACCTTATCGAAGACCCAACCGGCAGGTTATGGGTAAGCTCCAATGCCGGCCTGGTGGTATCAGAAGAACCGCTTGCCCATTATGATGCGGGCAAGCGAGTCCGCTTTATCTCTGCAAGTAATGAGGTCTCTATCATCAACCTATCGGTTAATCATAACCGTATGACC
>DATFJD010000553.1:0-22250 GCA_035269475.1 Halalkalibaculum sp. | reverse complement strand
ACATATTGATTATTAAAGAGCACAGCCAGAGATTGTACTACGGTATGATAGCTGACAAACCAGGAAAACTGTTCCGCTGGTTACTTTCATAAACTCCCAACAAGGTGTTTTTAAAGTGTGCTCCGGTTTCTTTTTTTATTTCTGCCTATCCCTATACCTCTCCCTCTACTTCAGCCGAAACCTTATCCAGATTCAAGGCGATAAGATTATCGTATAACTCTGATAGCAACGCTTCCAGTTTCCTGCCGGTATCTAGCCTTATGATATGATCTGAATCTATTTCTTCAGGAGGCTCATAATGACTGCTCAATTCTTCGAAGTCTTCAATACGAGCATCTGAGATAACATCCTCACGCTCCTCTCGAGCTTGTAACCGTTTCAGCACTGTTTCATCATTAGCCTGCACTTCAATAAAGTAAAAATCGGCCTCCAGCGAGGCCATTCTGTCAACTAAATGTTGGCGGTCTTCTTTTCGGCTGTAGGTAGCATCAAGTATTACACTTTCCCGCCTGTCAATATGCTTTTCTGCCTGTTTGAGCAATCGGCCATAGGTTTTAATGGACATATCTCGCGTGTACATCTGTTGCCTTCTGGATGCATCTGTTCGTTCCTTGAGTGGCACCCCCATCAAATTCTTGCGAATACGGTCGGAGGAATAATGATCGACATTAAGCTTGTCGCTAAGCGCTGTGGCAACGGTACTTTTCCCGGTTGCAATCCGTCCCATAACTACCATAACTGTGGGACGTGAACCCAGTGTTGCATAGCGAAGGGACAAGTCAAAATATTCCCGCGCCCTGTGACGTGCTTTCTTCCGGTTCTCTTCCTCGACTTCCTCCTCTGCTGATTGCAAGCTTTTTACTTTTCCCTTCACGTAGGCTCGATAGCATTTATAAAAATCAAGGTGAAGCAGCAGGTCGGCATCGTTTAGAAGCTCCGCCATACGGTTCATAAAATAGCGCTCTTCCCTACGGCAGCGGTTAAAGTCGAGATCCATCGCCAAAAAGGCCAGGTCGGCTGCGGTATCTCCATATCGAAAACGGTCATTAAATTCGATGCAATCGTAAATCCTTACCTTCTCCGGAGTGATATGGATATGCTCCAGGTGCAAGTCGCCGTGCCCGTCTACTATACAGTTATTGCGAATTCTGCGATCAAAAAGAGTGTCAAAACGTTTGTAGTACTCCTCCGTATATTTCTGTATGGACCGGTATCCTGTTTCATCGATGGTATCCCCCACAAAACTTTTGGTCTGCCGGAAATTCTCATCCGTATTATACCTGATCTTCTCTATTTCACCCCATTGCTTAATCTCTTTGCCCGTTTCCTGCTCGTTATAAAATGCCGATAACTTCTCTGCAATCCGGTCAAGGTGACCGGTGCTAAGCTCATCTCTCTCAATATATGAGGGCAGAAAATGTTCCTCACTTAGCTTTTTCATTTTAACGGCATACTCCACGATACGCCCATTTCCAGAACTATCGATGTTATAGTTGCCGCCTTCTTCTCTCACCGTAACCACGCCAAGATAGATATTGTCACATAGTCGCCTGTTTAACTCTACCTCCCGATAGCAGTAATGCTTTCGTTTATCCAGCGTACTGAAATCAAGGAACTCGAAATTCACGGGCTTTTTGAACTTATAGACAAAGGGGCCGGCAATAAATACGTGGGATATATGGGTCTGTATATGCTCTATGCTGCCCGGAGCATGTTTATAAGAGTTGGGGTCATTTAAAAACTGGAGCAACTTAGAATCCATATATGCGCTAATTCAGTTTGAATTTTTCTTAGACTGATCCTTGAAAAGATGACTAAAACGAACACTTATTTTTTATACAATACAAATTTTATCAGTTGTCCGACAACCAGTGGCACCAGGCTCATGCCGATGATGATCAACCATCCGGAAAAGTCAGGAGGTACAACCTGCATGACTTCAGCCAGTACCGGTACATATAATGCAGAAAGAATGAGAATGACACAAAGGCCTAAGGCTCCCCAAACATAAGGGTTCCGGGTGATGGTATTGTTAAAGATTTCAGAACCCTCGGTTCTCATGTTAAATACATGCCAGAGCTGGGCAAATGCCAATGTCAGAAACGACATTGTTACCGCTTCCGTCTGGTTCAAATCGGACTGATTAAGTGCAATAAAAAGTACACCAAGCACGGCAGCGGTAATTAATAAGCCGTACCCGCCTATGCCCAGCCAGTCTTTATTGGTCAATATAGGCTCATCCGCATCCCGCGGTGGGCGGCTCATTACACCCTCTTCTCCTTTGCCTACCCCCAGGGCCAGTGCCGGGAATACATCCGTCACCAGGTTTAGAAAGAGGATTTGCAGCGGCAGCAGCGGCAGGGGCGCCCCGGCAATGGTGGCGAGGCCGACGATGAGCACTTCACTGACATTACAGGAAAGCAGGTAAAAAATAAATCGCTTGATATTACCGAATATAATGCGGCCCTGCTCAATGGCAGAAACAATTGTCGAAAACTTATCATCGGTAAGCACCATATGGGCAGCTTCTTTAGCCACCTGGGTGCCCCGCTGACCCATAGCAATGCCGATATCGGCCTTCTTTAAGGCCGGCGCATCATTGACCCCGTCGCCGGTCATCGCTACCACCTCACCTCTTTTCTGGTACAGTTCGATCAGGTCGAGTTTCTGTCCCGGACTTATCCTGGCAAAAATATTCGCTTTATTGAAGGAGTGGTCATCTTTCAGCGCCTCTTCCATGGTACCGTCGGTCGGCAGGTCAGAACCATGTATAACAACCGCACCTTCATCCTCTTCCAGCCCTACCTCCTTCGCAATGTAGCGCGCGGTCTCTTTTTGATCACCGGTTACCATAATCACCCGGATACCAGCCTGCTGGCATTTCTGAATGGAAGGTTTGACATCCGTCCTCGGCGGGTCCAGCAAGGTGATAAGCCCGATAAATGTCAGGTCCTCGTAGGGATCGCCTTCGGTAGTATCGCTGTCGCGGTAAGCCAGGCCTATGATTCGAAGCCCGTCTTCCGCCATGCGACTATTGACAGATCTCCAGTATTCGTGTTCTTTATCATCAAAATCCCTGCTTCCGTCGGCTGTCAGTACGGAACCGCAGTGCTGCCATAATGCTCCGGGTGCTCCTTTTACAAAAATGCGATGTTCCCCATCCGAAATCTTGTTCCAGGTAGCCATCATTTTTACTTCGGCATCGAAAGCCTCTTCGCGGGCTTCCGGGTAGTCAGCTGACAGTTCTCCCAGTTCAAATCCCGCGGTTCGTGCCGCTCTCAACAGGGCCACCTCCAGCGGATCTCCGGAGGCTTCCCCGGATTCTTTATCAGATAGCGAGGCATTATTACAAAGAGCACCGGTTGTAAGTGCCAATTTCAGCTGTTCGTCTTCTTTAGGGTCAACTGCCTTTTCTTCCTCTTTAAACGGGTTATCACCTTCCGGTTCCAGCTTGATCTCCCGGTCGCGGAACAGAATATGGGTAACTGTCATCCTGTTTTCCGTCAGCGTGCCTGTTTTATCACTAAAAATGATACCGGTTGTACCCAGTGTCTCCACAGAAGAAAGCTGATTTATCAGTGCATTTTTTTCAGCCATCAGCTTCATGCCTTTGGCAAGCGCAATCGTCGCCACTACCGGCAGCCCTTCGGGAATGGCTGCAACCGCCAGGGCTATACCCACTTCAATCATCAGGTAAATTTCCTTTCCCGAAATTATGCCCGACAAAGTTACAAAGAGTGCCACTACCAGTGTGAGTGCAATCAGCCGGTAACCGAGTTTATCCAGCCTTTCCTCCAGCGGGGTCTGTTCCGATTCGGCTTCCTCTACAAGGGATGAGATACCCCCAAGCTCCGTCTCCAGTCCGGTAGATACGACCACCCCTTCACCGGAGCCTCGCGTAACCGCCGTGCCCTTGTAAAGCATATTACTTCGTTCCGCCAGCAGGGTCTCTTCGTCTAAAGGATCAGTACCTTTGCCAACCGGCATGCTCTCTCCGGTTAAGGCCGACTCATCCGCCTGAAGTTTCGAACTCTCTGTGATTCGTATATCTGCGGTAATGATGTCTCCGGCCTCCACGATTACCATATCTCCCGGAACCAGCTCTACGGCGTCGACTTCTCTGATATCACCGTTTCTGCGCACGCGGGTCTTAACTTTACCCATTTTAAGCAGGGCTTCCATAGATCGCACAGCCCTGATTTCTGTAAAGAAGCCGATTGCGGTATTAATAATGATTACCGCAATAATAGCCCATGCCTCGATTATCTCTTGGTACATAAAGGAAACCACAGCAGCGACAACGAGCAGAAGTATAATCAGGCTTTTTAGCTGATCCCAGAGAATGGCCCACAAGCTTTTTTCCCGGTGTTCCCGGAGCTTATTATATCCATAGGTGTCCAGACGCTTCCGTACCTCCTCGTCGCCAAGGCCCTTGTCTGATTGGACATTCAGGCTGTCTACTATCTTCTCAAACGAAAGCGCCCACGGATGAAGGTTTGACTCGCCTTCCACAGCCGACTCACTCGTTGATTCCTTAGTTTCTTCTTTAGTTGAAATCAATTTAATCGGGGGTTCAGTTACTTAAAAACAGGGGAACGGGGCTATTTTTTACCAGCTCATGGGTTGTAGATCCGAATGTAAGCCTTCGTATGGCATTCATTGAATGTGCCCCCATAATAACCAGGTCAGCTCCGGTATCCTTCACGTGACCTATAATTTTGTCTCCGGTATTGCCCTTGTCCAGTAAATTTTCCCGGATATTTTTATAACCGTGCGCCTTAAGGTAGTCACTCGCCAGATGCAGCAGCAATTTTGATTTGTCAACTGTAGTTTCATTGTCGAGGTCACAAACATGCACAATATCCATCTCCAGGTTCTTACCGAAGGGTTCAAGCTGAACAAACCACTGAAGCGACCGTGCGGAGGCATTGCTTCCGTCATGGGCAACGACCACTCGTTTGACATCCTGATCTGACTCATTAACCACCAGTGTCGGTGCCGTGCTTTTCTTCACGATATCGGCCAGCGTATCGGTATCTTTTTTCGGGCGATTAAAAAAGAAATGAGATTCGCGTCCGATTACAAGCAAGTCATGATATTTGAGATCCTCTATTATCCGTTCGTAAGGCACGCCCTCTTCCATTAACTGGCTGTGTTTGACACCTGCCTTACCAGCCATCTCTTCAAAGGTATCCAACAGGCGTGCCGCCTCCTTCCTGGAATCTTCCGTCATATGCTTGCGAAGTTCTTCGGCATAGTAGATAGTACCGATTGCCCCGCCGCCGACCTGGGCTGCAATATTGACCGTATCAACCACCGCGAGGCCGGAAACCGAAGCTTCAAATTTTTTGGCCAGCTTAATGGCAAAACGCATGGCTAAAGGCGTATCAATATCAAGGTCCAGTGCTACCAGAATTCGGTTAATCATGTCTTTACCCTTTCATTTAGTAGTTAGTAAGATTTTCCAGGGAAACCTTATGCGAAACAATCCCTCCTTTTAAAGTGGCTTTCTTTTCAGTTGCCTCGGGAAAACCGGTATCATATATCTCATTAACCAATTCCGCTATTTTTTCCGGGAAGAATTTGTAGTCGGCAAGCCCTGAATTCAGTGCCTTCAATGGCAATTCCGGTACCTGGGCCGAATCGGGATGCTGAACTATAACCGTGCCACCCGCGCGCTTAACACTCTTAATGCCTTCAAAGCCATCCTCCCCATGCCCGCTTAAGAGAACAGCCAGAACATCGCGGCCAAAGATATTGGCGGCAGAACGGAATAAGTTATTAATAGAAGGACGTACATCCAGCTCGCGCGGACCTCTGTGCACTTTAAGAAAAGGCTTGCAGCTCCATCCGCTGATTTCACAGTGGAAGCCTCCCGGAGCAATCCAGACCATGCCCGCCTGTAAAAGTGCTCCTTCACCGGCTTCTCTTACCGTTAGCTTAGAGCGCCTGTTCAGTACCTCGGCAAGCTCGGCCGTATAGTATTTAGGGAAATGCTGAACAACGACAATGGGTATATCGAAGTTTTCCGGAAGAGCAGATACCAGTTCAGTCAGCGCTGTAGGCCCGCCGGTGCAGGCACCGATAACCAGAACCTTTGGTTTGCGCGCTTTCATATCTTTACCGCTAACGCCAACCTCCTCAGGATCTTCAATCAGCTGTGCTTTTTTATGCCCGGACTCTCGGTTTTCGCCCTTCAGGCGTGCGGACATTTGAATAATCGGTATAAGCCTCTTTGTAAAATGCCGGCTGGCAAATAGCAGGTTCTGCCCAAGCCTCGGCTTGGTAATGAAATCCAGTGCGCCGGCTTCCAGGGCAGAAAGTGCCAGCTCAGCCCCTTCCGGGGTGCGCCGGCTCAGTACCACCACCGGACACCGGGGAAAATCGGTTTTCAGGCCTTCCAGTATTCGAAGGCCTTCGTTGGATTCAATATCCAATAAAATGACATCCGGACTTGAATCCCTGACTTTCTTTTCAACCTGGCCGACATTGCCGAAGACCCCTGTTACTTTAAAAGGGGCATGTTTCCTCAGCGTACCGGCAATGGCCTGTCGTGCCAGTATGTTTTGCTCTATAATCAAGACTTTGATCGGTTTCATGGCTAAATACCCGGTTAAATCCTTAAAATTGTAGAAGCAATAGCCCGATGATAATGTTATATCAAAGATACTGATTTAGACTCAGAAACGCTGTACGGTGCTGAATAATCCTTATGTAAGGAATACCACTACATTAACTCTTTTTTCTGATTGTCAGATTTACTTGATGCACCTTACCGTCAGGCTTCAGCTTTATTTTCAACTTGCCTGCTGATGACTTTATCTGCTCCCCGTCAACCGTTCCCTCCACTTTTCCCTTTTCCAGCCCTTCCGGGTTCCTGACCCTGATTTCATAACGAGTGTCTTCGGCTAAATTATTCAGGGTTACGCGAAACTCTTTCCAGCCGGGACTTATGGAGGGATCAACAATCAGGGTATGTTCATTCACAATTTCAAAACCCAGAATTGATTCCAGGATCACGCGATACATCCAGCCGGCGGAACCGGTATACCAGGTCCACCCTCCCATGCCGGTTAGCGGCGGCTCACCGTAAATATCGGCGGCTACGGCATAGGGCTCCACTTTATAACGGTCTGCCTGCTCCCGGTTCAGGCTGTGAGTAACCGGTGTAAGCATCTTCATCAGCTCAACCGCTCGCCGGCCCCGGCCTCTTTCGGCCAGTGCTCTCACCAGCCATAAAGCGGCATGCGTATACTGCCCGCCGTTTTCCCTAACTCCCGGCATATATCCTTTGATATAACCCGGATTCTGCTCGGTGCTTTCAAATGGCGGTACCAGCAGGCGAATAATGCCGTCTTCTTCGGAAACAAGGTGTTTTTCTGCAGATTCCAGCGCCTGCCTTGCCTTTTCGGGCGGTGCCGCACCGGATATTACAGACCAGGCCTGCGCTATGGCATCGATAATACACTCCTCGCTCTCCGAAGAGCCCAAAGGAGTGCCATCGTCGTAATAAGCCCTGCGATACCATTCGCCGTCCCATCCTTCACGGTTCAAATGCGTTTTCAGCTCTTTTTTGAATGACTCATAGCGATCGATCCTCTCGCGGTCTCCCTGCTTCTTACAAATCGGCAGGAAATCATTTAGAATCTTGTATAAAAAGAATCCCAGCCAGACGCTTTCACCTTCTCCCTTTTCACCGACCCGGTTCATGCTGTCGTTCCAGTCGCCGGCACCGATCAGGGGCAAACCGTGCCTTCCTTTAGTCAGGGATTTATCAATGGCCCTGCAGCAGTGCTCGTAAATGCTTTCGGTTTGAGAGGTGGTTTCCGGCTGCAGGTAGGCTTCCTGCTCCCCCTCGTTCAGCTGACGGGCACTGACAAATGGAACCCTTTCCTCAAGCAGCTTCTCATCCCCCGTCCTTCTCAGATATAAGGCCGTGACATAGGGCAGCCACAGCAGATCGTCTGAAATACGCGTACGGGTACCGCGATCTGTCGGCGGATGCCACCAGTGCAGTACATCCCCTTCTTCAAATTGATGCGAGGCATGAAGCTTTATCTGATTGCGCGTCAGTCTTTTATCCAGGTATAATGCTGAAGATGAATCCTGCAGCTGGTCGCGAAAACCGTAAGCCCCGCCCGACTGGTAGAAACCTGTCCGGGCCCACATCCGGCATGCAATATTCTGGTACTGCAGCCACCCGTTAGCCAGGAAATTTAATTCCATTTCCGGGGTAGCTATCTGTACGCCCCCCAGCTTTCTCTCCCATACATCTGAAGCATCCCTGAGAGACTGTTCAATGATTGCCTCATCACGGTATTTGCTGAGTAAATCAACGGCCCCGTCTTCCGACCCGGCTTCTCCCAGCAGATAATAGACACTAACATTCTCTCCGGAATCGATATTCAAGGTAACCCTGCTCGCGGCACAGGGATCGAAGCCTATCCCGAATTTGTCATTCAGGGGGATATCCTTCTCAAGCGCTGCTGGATTTCTAAGGCTGCGATTTTTGCCCAGGAAATGTGACCTGTCAGAGCTGTACTGCGGTTCCTCCAGTTTATGCGAACTGTACTGACCGGTAAATGCAACCCGGCCGGCGAACTCGTTGTTGTAATGGTTTCTGGCCAGGATTCCGCCCGTATCGCTATGCCACTCTGTGAATACATGCCTGGATGATCGATACCTGAACACCCCTAATACCCAATCCAGGTAACGGAAAAGCGTCAGTTTGCGCCGGTACAAGCCGTTGTTGCTAAGTTGCAGCTTAATAATCTTAACCGGATCATCGGGTGTAGCCCAAGTCGTTACTACCTGTTCCAAATTCAGGGTTTCGGTTTTATACCTGGTGTACCCGAAGCCGTGCCGGACCTCGTAATGACCGGAACCGGGTACCGGCTTGGGGGTTGGCGACCAATAGAAACCGCTTTCTTCATCCCGGATAAAAACTGCTTCAGAAGGCGGATCCACTACCGGATCGTTGGACCACGGTGTCAACCTGTTTTCCCGGCTATTTCTGCTCCAGGTATATCCCGACCCGTTATCCGTAACCAGGAAACCGAAATTCTCATTGGCTATTACATTGATCCATGGTGCCGGCGGAAAAGTCAGTTCTTTATCGCCCTTGGGTGCATCAAGATGGATTACATACTCCTTGCCATCTTTGGCAAAACCTCCATACCCGTTGTAAAACATTAAATCGTCCGGCTTGGTAAACCGCTTTACCTCATCCTCCAGAATATTAACCGGTTTGAATGATCTAAGCTGCTCTTTTTCCCCGGAAGAGGACGTTTGATGGTCCCCGAACTTCAGTTTAGGCAAGTGTCCTTTCATCACCGCTTCTGCCACTGTAAAAAGCAATACCCGGTCATCAGGCTGCATCTCATCACTGCGCAGTACAAAAATCCCGCCCCTCTTATTGAGCCATTGACGCTCCATTGATTTCTGAATGTGGTCATGAATGGAATCCTGCAGCTCATCGATATAGGAAGGCGGATGATCGTTTATGATCACCAGGTCAATATCCAGGCCTTTCAGGCGCCAGAGAGAATGAGCCTTCAAAAGCAGCTCCACATTGCGGAGGTATTCAATATCGTGTATGCAATAAATTAATATGGGCAAATCTCCCGATATGCCGAAGGACCACAAACCCGACTGTGTCTTCCTGTTTCTCTTCAGCAGGTCTTCCCCTGCCCTCATGGCTTCACTGCCATAAATCATGGCTCCGGCCAGTTTTTGGAAATAATTGGCCTGGCGGCCATTCAGCCCGATATGGTCAAGCTCAACCTTGCCGTAGATCGAAGCCAGTTCAAACACCCGGTCGGTAGCATAGGGATTATCATAGCGATCGGCCATGGCAATAGCCTCTTCCCTGTTATTTACCTTGCCAAGGCCAAAGGTAAGACTCACCTTTTCTCCGGGCTTCAGTTCAATGGTTTTTCTTATGCTGAATATCGGGTCGGGTACATTACCCATGGTTCCCTTGAACCGGTGATCCCTGTCCATGGCCAAAGGATCCCGGAGGTCTCTGCCCCTGCCTATAAAAGCTCCACGGTCTGTTTCAAACTGCATGGGACCTATTCCATTTTCGTTCTCCTCACTGGCCAGGGTATGTACCAGCCAGGCGGGTTTCTCCTGTTCGCTGCGCGGTTTCCGTTTTGCCACGAGGGCATGATGTTCAGGAATATGGTCGGTCTGGACAAATAGATTCGAAAATGCCGGATGAGACAGGTCGGCCTCCTGCTCATTTACTACAATCTCTGCATAGCTCGATACCTCAAACTTCCTTTTCCTGTCGGCATAGTTAGTGATTGTCAATTTCCTCAGTTCGATATTGTCTTCCGGAGATACGCATACCTCCATGAACGATTCTGTCCACTCATCCACCCTGGCGATCTGTACCTTTCCGGGATGAAACCATGAATCGTAGCGATCGGCCTTGCGCCCGACAGGGTTATGTCCCATTGACCAGTACTCATTGCTTTCAAGATCTTTGATATAGAAGAAGAAGCCGTAAGGATCATTCACCCGGTCGGGCCTCCAGCGTGTTACCGTAAGGTTATCACAATAGGAGTAGCCGGATCCGGTGTGAGTTATCATCGTTGAATAGCGCCCGTTTGACAGGATGTGAGTACGAGAAGGTGTGTCGGTCAGGCTATCCCGGCCGGCATGTTCAACTTCAACCTGGTTCTCCTTTTTCTCACCCGGTTCTAGCTCTACATCAATAGGACGCGGTTCCTTGATGGGTATGCCCCTTGGTATCCGTTCCTGAAGCAGCAGGTCGCAAGACTGCACCAAAGGATCATTATGAAATAATTGCTGTATCCTGTTGTCATTCAATACATTAGAAAGGGACAGCAGAATCATTCCCTGGTGATGGGCCATATACATTTTTACAATGGTTTTTTCGGCATCCGGCTCGTTTATCCGGTTCGAGTAATCGACGGATTCATAAAAGCCATACAGGCTGAATGCCCCCTCTTTTTTCAGTCTTCTCAAATTTTGAAGAGACGATTCCGGGTCAACCATAAGCGCCAGCATGGATGCGTAAGGAGCAACCACATAATTTTCAGCCAATCCCCGCTTAAGCCCGAGGCCCGGCGCTCCAAAAGCCCGGTACTGGTAATGCAGCTCAAGATTCAGTACGCCATAGCCGCTTTCTGAAAAACCCCATGGGTAATTTCTGGATTGTCCGTAATTCTCCTGCCACTTTACCACATTGTCGTATGTGTTGCTGAGTAAGGTCTCTTCGTACCGCGACATAAATAGCAGCGGCATAAGGTATTCAAACATCGTACCGCCCCACGAAAGCAGGATCTCATTACGATTGATGCTGGTCAACCTCCGGCTGAGGCTGAACCAGTGTTCCGGGGAAACTTCTCCCTTTGCGATAGCCAGGTAAGATGCCATTCTCGCCTCACTGGCAAATAGGTCATAGGTTCCTTCATCAAGCGAAGCCCGGTCTGCGTTATAGCCGATGCTGAAGAGCTTGCGATCGCGCTTATAAAGCAGGCTAAAGTCCATTTCGTAGACCATCTCGTCGCACCATCCGGAGAACTTGCGCAATCTTGCCAGCCAACCCGATACCGAAGGTTCCGTTTTTAAGTCTCTAAGTGAAATTTCGGTTTCCCCAAGTGCATCCCACCCCTCAAAATGCTTTGCTCCCTCTACCTCTTCAATCTCCTCCAAGACCCTCTGAACCTGGTGTAGCGGGCGTTCAAACCAGAACTCAACATCCGCGACTTTCAAGTCACTTTTCTCACCGAGAAGCCGGTCCATTTCAAATTCATCTACTTCACGGGCTATGACCTTTAATTGTTTTAGCTTTTCTTTCCATTCACGAATACCCGGCAGCTCTTGCTGCGGAATAGCCTTCTTTAGTTCGCCAAGGGTATGTTCAACTTCATCCCAAGGCTCAGAAGAAGATTGCGTTTTCTGTTTTAAGGCACCCAAAATATCCTCCAACACCCAAACTGTCTCCCTCAGCCCCTCCCAGAATGCCGGATTGGGCCATCTGTCACTCTTGATATCTTGAAGTGCCTGCTTTACAACTATCAGCGAACCTGCCAAATTGCCCGAGTCAACGGTTGAAATATACCTGGGATTCAGCAATTCACGGTTTTCAATATCGTACCAATTATATAGGTGGCCATTATACTTTTCCAGGAGCTTCATACTTCCCAGCATGTTTCCTAAAGTATCTAATAACTCTTTTAGTGCTATATACCCGGAATCATAAGCAGTAACCAAGGCCGTTAGGGCCAAGCCTATATTGGTAGGAGACGTGCGTTTTACACTTCCCAGGTAAGGATCTTCCTGGTAATTGTCCGGCGGCAGCCATGAATGCTCTTCGGTGACAAATCGATCAAAAAAGTGCCATGTCCTACGGCCGTAGACTCGCAGCTCCCGCAGGTCTTCTTCTCGCAGCCGCTTCCTTTCTGTTTTCAGTTCCTTGCTCATGGTCCACGCAAAAAACGGTGCCGAAGTCCAAATCAAAGCAAAGGGTATGGCCAGGTACAATACCTGCGGTTCAAATACAGCTGCCAGGGCAACACAGATGGCCGACCAAAGCCAGTTGACCCACATCTTTTTGTAGTATTTAAAGATATCTACCCTCGATTCCTTCTCGGTTTGGGAAGCAGAAACCCATTCCAGCAGCAGGTTCTTTGAAAAAGTCACCCGCCACAGGGTGCGAAATATGGCGTCAAGTGCAACATATCCCTGGTGCGGCAAAAACATGAGCGTGGTAGCCGCCTGTATGGTATTGATTTTCATGTCGGCTTTAACCTTTTCGAAATAGAGCTTCCAGGCTACCCGGGCCGGACGTGTGAATATCTGAACCGAAAAACTGGAGTAGATAGGAAATGCGATAATTCCCAGGGCGGCGACCGTGCCAATAATCGGTGATCCGGGAAGAAACATCCAGTCAGCCAGCAAAAATACCAATATAAAAAATGGATTAAGTGATCTCCTTAAATTATCAAATATCTTCCATTTGGAAATTATATTAATGGGATTACTTTCCTTAGCTCCGCCGCCCCCCGGAACATTATACAACAGCCAACGGGCAATTTGCCAGTCTCCCCTTATCCATCGATGGTTGCGCCTGCTATAGCTGAGATACGTTGAGGGATAATCATCAAATAACTCAATATCCGTTACCAGGGCTGCCCTAAGGTAGGTGCTTTCCAATAAATCATGTGAGAGTACCGTATTCTCAGGAAAACGCTCGCCCAGTATGGATTGGAAAACCTTGACATCATACAGGCCTTTGCCTGTGTAAACCCCTTCTCCAAACAGATCCTGGTATATATCAGAGACAGCTGTCGTATAAGGATCAATACCGACGTTACCGGAAAAGATTTTAGAGAACCAGGTACGATTGGCAGATTTTGGGGGGATTGAGATCCTGGGCTGAAATATACCGTACCCATGCTCCACCATATCCCCTTCCTCATTCAGCTCTGCCCTGTTCATCGGGTGGGCAGCGGTCCTGATAAGATCCTTTGCACTGTCCGGGGGAAGCTTGGTATCTGCATCGAGGGTTATCACATAGCTGACCGGAACATGCTTGAGGCCTTCAATAAATTCTTTTTCAAGGGTGAAAAAATCGTTATCCGCATCCGGATTAAGCAGCAGCTCGTTCAGCTCCTCAAGCTTGCCTCTCTTTCTCTCCCACCCCATCCATGAGTTTTGTGCCGGGTTCCACTTTCGGTTTCTATGCAGCAGCTGAAACTTCCGACCGTACTTGCAGTTATGGCGGCGATTCAGCTCTTCTATCTCTTTTATGGCCGCATCCAGTACTTCCCGGTCTCCCGGCATATGCTCTTCGGGCGCATCGGTATAATCTGACAAGAGGACAAACTGAAGCGCTCTCCCGGGATTGGCCATCGCCCTGATTTCAAGAGCCTCGATTTGTTCTCGCGCATCTTCCGCCGAGCTTAGCAGGGTCGGAACGACTACAAGAGTTCGATACCGGTCAGGAATCTCCCTGTCAAGATCCATTTTGGGCAATATCCGGGGCGGGATAAAAAAAGCCAGGATTCGGTTTGAGGAAACCACCGACAATTCAAGCGCCGGCATGAAGGCAAAAACCAGCGCCGCAGCGGTGAGCCACGCCGGAGCCCCCAGGTAATTAGAAAAAAAGCTTATAATTGCCAGAAAAACGATCAGGTGACTAAGGATAAACAGAAAGTATCCTGATTTGTGTTTTTCCATAAAGCGCTGAAATCGTTCCAGCCAAGGGGTTCTATATTCAAGTTCCGCTACAATTTCATCGTAACCGCGGCCCATCAGGTAATACCCGACATGCGCTTCCTTCACCTCTTCATCACCATTTTGTTCTGAGCGCTTATCGGCCAGCTGCAGAATTTTTTCTGCAACCTCATCTTCGGTATATGTTGAATGAGAACTTAGTTTTTCGACCTTCTTGCGATAGGTGTCTCTCGTTTTAAAATCCATATCACTGTAAAAACCTGCCGGATCAAGCCGAAGGATCTTTTCAACTACCGAACAGTTTTCAATGAAATCGGCCCAATTGGTTTCAGATACCTTTCGAAGCGATGAAATCGCATTTTGTATACTCAGATGCAGCTGAGAAGTCTTTTGTGCAAGATCGCGCAGGCATCCCTCCAGCGAAGTGTCGAGCTGTCTGAATTGATAATCAAACCATTGCCGCTCGTTGTCAGTCAGCAACCCCATAGACTGCAGTTTTCGGGCCATAATGGTAAGGAACAGCTGCCGGTCGCTGTCTTTTTTAAAGTTCATTTCGGAAAGTTTGCGCAGTACAAATCCGGGCTCCTCCGACCGGTCATCCAGAACTCCTTCCAGGTGTTTATTCACCTTTTCCGTCAGCTTTCTCTGTTTCAATAGCTCCTGCGAACGTTCTGCAAGACGCACTATCAAGACGAACCTGACGATAATGGGTACCGCCCAGAGTTCCCCCAGTTTCAGAGTAAATGCATTCTGGTAAGACTGAACGGCATTCAGCGTATTTTCTTTGTCAATGATATTATCACTGATGGCAGCCAGCTTCTGAACCAGTTCATAGATTCTGGGAAACCCCCTGTAGGGGCCCTCACTGAGCCTGGGTAATTTTTCGTAATAGGTATAAGGCAGGTCCTCTTTCAGCTCAACTATTTGCTCCTGGATAATGTAAAAGTTATCAATCAGCCATTCTCCCGCCGTGGATAGCTCTTTTTGTTTCTTGGCTGCCGAGGCCAGTTCGCGATAGGCTTCTGTAAGCACCTCTCGAGAGGAGCTCAGTATGGGGTCAATTTTCTGTAACGGCTTTTTGGATAGCGTAACAACTTGCTCAGAGGCCAGCTCGCGGACTTCTTGTTCCAAATACTGTTTATTAAAATGTACCTGTGTTTCCGGTGCCATTTAAACCCTGTTTATACTATACCCTTAATGTTTTATGAGTGGAAGCTCTTTGGCTTTGTACCTGAGATTGGCTTAAGCTCTTACGCTCCGGCCGAACTACCTGATCTCAATGATATCTTTTGTTCCATCC
Organism: Halalkalibaculum sp.; assembly: GCA_035269475.1. Taxonomy (GTDB): domain Bacteria; phylum Bacteroidota; class Rhodothermia; order Balneolales; family Balneolaceae; genus Halalkalibaculum. The sequence goes on along the minus strand of DATFJD010000553.1, from coordinate 6,739 downwards.
TTTTCTATGATCTCCATGCTGTGAATCCATCCCCGCTCATCTTCATCCACATATATTTCAAGCGGATCCAGAATCATGCGGTTCAGGTCCTCGACTTTCACATCCAGCAGGTTGCCTTTGGGATCGTAGGTAATGCCTTCCATAACCAGCCAGGAGGTTTCCGGCTGCGCGCCGAACTCACCGGAAAGAATCTGAATGCCCATATATTCAGGCTGCTTATCTTTCAGGAATGATTTTGAAAATGTATCGAAATAGCTTTGCCAGTCTTTTTTTTCAATCTTTCTAACTGCCATTTTAGTCCTCTTTTGGTTTAAAAGTTAATTTCTGATGAAATAATGAGTAAATGAGCACACAATATTAGACAGGTCAGACCTACAAGTCTTGAAGGAGAAAGTATTACATTCTGACACTTATATACCTTTCTAAAACTCATATTTAATTTAAGTATTCCTCTTATCTCACTGCCAGACTGTTATTTACCATATATTTGTAATTTTAGCATATGAGAAAACTCATGCTGTTACTAATATTTGTTTGTCAATGGAAGCCACCTATGTCGGGCATTTCACTTCCCGGATCGTGAGTCCACTATTTTTTACTATTTCTTATGAGGATATCCCGGTCAACATGTCCGTATACATCTTCCTTATGATGCTGGTGGAAAGCGTTGACCAGAAATAGAATAGCCAGGGTGCCGGCCATGGAAAAGAGCAAGCCGTCACCAAAATTCAATACGATGCCGATAATACCCGTCATGATGGCTGCTGATACACCCCAAATCAAATTAACGGTGACGCTTGTACCCTCTTTGCCCATTATGGCCCCAACGGTCAAGCCGATCACCAGTCCCAGCGTAGTGAACCAAAATATTGCTGTTGCACTTATTTCAATCATAATGCCTCCTTATTAATTGAGCTTCAGTATTAGATAAAGCTATTGCATGAATAGTACTGTAGGAAATTCCCTGAGCCGGCTGAAGTATAATTTTGACATTGTGCCTGCCGGCTCCCGGGTCCAAGCTTAGAACAGCCATACTTTTAATCGCATCTTATTGACTTTATTACTTAATTGATTTCAATACCGCAAAATTGAGTGCTTAATAATTAGTAAGAGGGGTTAAAATGGCAGCAAAAAGTAAAATCAAGCAGCAGTTTACCGACCACTTGCTCAGAGATCTTGAAGCTTTAGAAACTATGCTCACAGAGCAGGTCTTTGAGAAAGGCAAAACCCGTATCGGTGCCGAACAGGAGTTTTGCCTGATCAAATATTCTCTTCGCCCTGCCATGATGGCTATGGAGATGCTCGACCATCTGAATGATGATCATTTTACTACCGAACTGGCACGGTTCAACCTGGAGCTTAACCTCGAGCCGCTGGCTTTTACGGAAGGTGCCCTGTCGCAGCTCGAGAACAACCTGATAAGCAAACTGACCAAGGCTAATAAAACGGCTCATTCACTGGGGGCCAAAATCATACTCACCGGTATACTGCCCACTATTTCCAAGAAAGACATTGAAATTGAAAACATATCCCCCAAAGAACGATACAGGCAACTGAATGAAGCCATACTTGCGGCACGGGCCTCCAACTTCGAATTTCATATTTCCGGCATCGATGAGCTGATTGACAGTCATGACAACGTGCTTTTTGAATCATGCAATACCAGTTTCCAGGTACATTACCAGATAGAACCTGATAACACTCCCTGCCTGTATAACTGGGCTCACGCCATATCCGGACCTGTTTTGGCTGCTGCCACCAACTCTCCCCTGTTTATGGGCAAGCGGCTCTGGAAGGAGACGCGCATCGCACTGTTTCAGCAATCGGCAGACACACGCAAATCACTGAGTCCCTACCGGGAAGAGCAGGAACGCGTAACTTTTGGCAAAGACTGGGAAAGGAAATCTGCACTGCACATCTTTCAGGATATCGTAAGCCGTTATTCCGTGCTATTGCCGATTGAAACAGAGGAAGATTCAGTAGAAGTTTTTAAAAATGGCAAGATTCCCTCTCTAAAGGCCCTGGCTACGCATAACGGTACTATTTATCGATGGAACCGGCTTTGCTATGGCATTACCGACAATGTTCCCCATCTTAGAATAGAAAACCGGTACCTCCCATCCGGGCCGACGATTGTGGATGAGGTAGCCAATGCCGCTTTCTGGACCGGCCTCATGCATGGCATACCCGACCGATACAGAAATATTCACGAAAAAATGAATTTCGCAGATGTCAGGAATAATTTCTTTTCGGCGGCAAAACTGGGGTTGCAGTCCCAATTCAACTGGCTGGATGAACACCTGGTTACCGCGCAGGACCTCATCCTGGACGAACTGCTGCCTATTGCTGAAAACGGCCTCAAGAAAGCTCAATTAAATGATCAGGATATTGAAAAATACCTGGGCATAATAAAAGAACGGGTTGAACAGGGAAAGACAGGTTCGCACTGGATCATGGATTCGTATAACCAGCTGGTTAAAAACGTAACTCCCGAAGAGGCTTCTGTGACCTTGACCGAAGGAATCTATCGTCGTCAGAAAAACGGGAATCCGGTTCATACCTGGTCGGACCTTCGCCGGGAAGAAGGAGGCGGCTGGCGCAACCGCTTCCGTTATGTCAGGCAGCTGATGTCAAAAGACCTTATTACGCTTCAAAAAGACGATTTATTGGCGCTCGCCAAGAATATCATGCTCTGGAGCGACATCCACCATATACCTATTGAAGATCAAAGCGGAAACCTTATCGGATTGTTGAATTCCGACCAGATTCTTAAAATCGCAGGGACCATGCCTGATAAGAAATTCAAAGCACTCACCGTCGGGGAAGTTATGGCAAAGGATATACGGCATGTAACACCCGACACCAGAACCCGCAAGGCTTTTTCCATAATGAATGAAAATGAACTGGGTTGCCTGCCGGTCGTAACCGATTCCAAACTGGTGGGTATTATCACTCAAAATGATTACGTGAGGCTAATGGGATATTTCTTCAGGGAAATCAGTGGAAATAAGGAGCCTGATGATTCTTCAGGATGAAGCTGAAATTTTGAAATTGAATACGCCTTCTAAGGCTACTGAACGACCTTGCCTGACTTTTCTGCCTGACGCATTACGTTGCCGGATGTTATAGCATAAAAAGGCGTTATGGGTAAACCGCTTTCCCGCAATACCCGAGCCGCCCATTTGTTGGAAGTTTTAGGAAAGAAGTACAGCCCCTTCGCTTTAAAGAAGGCGCTGTTCCTGTAGGGCCCATCGCCGGTAAATGTTAACCTTTGTTGAGCATCGTAGGAAAAACGGCTTGCAATATAATCGGTCATTGAGTCCATGCCTTCCTCGCTTATTTGCAACCTTAGGATCTTGCTATCTGTGAAATAAGAGTCCGGGGCTTCCTTAAAGCCTGCTATATGAATCACACTTCCCGTAGGCAGGAAGGCCGCCCTTAGAAACAGTCCCACCCTGGCCCGGTCGGCGGGGTAATATTTATTGTCGCCCCAGCCGACCATCAAAAATTCTGCTTCGGGCAGCCTTTCGTGATCCGGAAGTTTCTCTTCCAGGTACCTTCCTTCAAAGACAATGCCTACATGCCAGCCCGGTTTGACGACATACACAGAGATCGGTCGCTTTTCTTCCTTTTCGGGATACAACTCTCTTACCGGGCCCAGACAGCCCGTTACCACAAGAGCAAAAATACTGATAGTTACGAGTGAATACTGCACAGATGCCATAGCGGTAGTATTTCATTGTAATTCAATCGTTCTCTGCCTAAGAATAGACAAACTATCTAAAATCAAAGGCGGTAAACAGCGGTCCCGCATGCCGGCCGTAAATATTGAGTTTCCCAGCTCAGCTATTACAACATACAGGCCGCCTGGATATTTTTACTCCTTGCCATTGGCTGCCTTTCACGGCTTCCATTTTCAAAAGGCCCTATTATGGTCTGCCCGGTCTTTGTAGTATTTTCAACCACAGGTTAATCAGCTGTAAGCGGATTGAAAAAAATACCTTTGGCAAGTAACTATCCATTCAATAGGAATAAGGACCGAAAGCTATGCGATACATCACCATATTACTAATGCTGATTCTCACTGGGTGCGGACAGCAGAAACAGGAAACCACTGCGGATACTGCCATCAGAGAAGATCTGCCCGCAGTTAGGGAAAAAGGTATGGAAATCTCTAAAAAGGCATTTGGCACACTCAGCGGCAACCTGCAACAGGCCGTAAGTGAGGGAGGTGTTTCCTATGCCCTGAAATTCTGTAACGTTGAGGCCATTCCACTGACAGACTCTCTGTCAGAGCAGAGCGGCATTGAAATTCGGCGCGCCTCCCACCGGCCACGTAATCCGGCTAATGAGGCCGATTCTTTGGAGATGGAAACCATCAAAGAGTACCTGGCAAAAATTGAAAATAATGAGGATCCGGCACCCATTACATACCGCTATAAAAAGTCATTTATCTACCACGCTCCTATCAGGATCAACAACGGCCTCTGCCTGAGCTGCCACGGACAGCCCGGCAGTGATATAACCGAAGAGAATTTGTCTGTTATCAACGAGCTGTATCCCAAAGACCGGGCAACCGGGTTTAATATGGGCGACTTGCGCGGCATTTGGTCGATTCGTTTCCCTGAAGCGGCCTTGGATTCTCTGTAAGCAGATGCCGGCTTCTTATTTGAAGACCTGGCCCCTCCCTATCGTTTTTATTGACTACAAACATCCCGTTCAGTAGAGTTACGCTCCGGTCAATAAGACTGCCAGACGGGAGTACTCCAAAAAAGTACCTAAGGCACTACTCCCATACAGCGAAGTCTGCTACGCTTTAGCCTACCACTATACTACATAAGGAAATGTGATTTCCATCCGCTGAAAGGCTACTAAGACTGGGACAAGAACTGGAGTTTAAACATAGGGGGATGGGAACTATGTAAGGAAAAACCTTAAGGGCAGATTCCTGTCTGCCCTTCTTTCGGGCTGTGGCCTTTTTCAGTAAGATGAGTTTCAGCCGTTCAGACACTGAATAATACTGGCATCTTAACAGTCTTCTGCTGCAAGATGTCGCTGCCCGGTTAACTTAAAACTCCAATACATGAATACTCAGACTAAAGAAATCGAGAATTTGATCAATCGCATGAATGATGACTGGCTGAATGATCGGATAGAAAATTTAAGCCGGTACTTTCATAAGCAGGTAGTAATGATTCAGCCCGGCACGCATAAAAAACTAATTGGCCGCGAGGAATTGGTGGACAGTTACCGGGAATTTATGGAAGAAGCCGAGGTTTCGGACTTTCGTATTAAGGATCTACGGATTGATGTATTTGAATATACCGCAATAGTACTTTACACATTCAGCATAAAGTACAAGGTAGATACCACCAACTATGACGAAGAAGGACTGGAAATTCTGGTCCTGAACCTCCATAAGGGTCACTGGCAGATTGTTTGGCGAAACCAGCAGCCCGATATTGACTTGTAATGCGTTTGGCAAATGCCCCTAAAAGAGTGCAAAAGCCAACAACCGGATTACCTGAATTCAATAATATCGGCTCTGACTGTGATTTTAACCTTTGTATAAAGAATCAGATTAATGATATCGGCATCATACCTTAGGTTTGACAATGCCAGCTTCTTATCGGAAATGGCCCCATGATTGCTCTCATAATTCTGCCATAGATTATCAAGGGCGTCGGCATAAAGCTTTTCCGAACCGCCTACCCTGGCCAGTGCAATGGTGTTTGCCATGAAGCCGCTTGAATAGCTTAAGCCGATTATATATTCGGCCTCAGCCTGTCCGGAAACCCCTGTTGCCGTCAATGAATAGTTGCCTTCTCCCAGTTCGACATTCGTCTGATTAACGGATAAAAAAGCCCCGGAGCTTGTGCACCCGGATAAGATAAGTGCAAGTGCAAAAACTAAATATATCTTCTTCATAGGATCTCGCTTTTGATTTGGTAATCAGGTTTACTGACGTTAATTATACACCTCTATCAGGTGATACATTGTAGGGGAATTCCTACTAATATCATACAGGTTTTTTGGCGGTTGTGAGTTGTGAGTGTGGTATTTTGAATATTAGCCGGTACCCCGGGAGTAGAATAAATGAATGTGCGCACAGGCAAACCCACCCCGGTTTCTGATGAATCAGAAACCTGCCCCTCCAAGGAGGGGAATTCTCGTTGTTTCTGATGTTTTGCAATTATTCTGGGATTACTTCTTTAAAATTAAACATCCCCACCTTCTCTCATCCACCCGCTCCGCGGTGGACGATAATACCCGATGCTCCGCGTCGATTTCATTGTACGCTTGTACTTTCAATGATTGTCCTGTTATTTGTAGGTGAGTTGCTCCGCTGGCACGCTTTACAAGCACATAAGTCGGTAGTACAACCACCTCATGGCGATCTTTATTACAGGCACGCCTTTGGAGTACTCCCGACGCTTGGGCTGGAAATGAGAACGAAGGTCCTGCTTATCAAGCCATACACACCTCGGTTTCTGATTCATCAGAAACCTGCCCCTCCAAGGATGGAACTTGCAATAGGCATGAATTCTAAAGCCAGAATCCTACCTTCTATCTTCTGCTTATATCTTGCCTCTTGAATCCTGCATCCTGCCACCTGTATCCTGCATCCTGAAATAGGTTTATTCCCTACAAGAATTTTACGGTTTCCCTTCCTTCGTTGTTAAGCTAAAGTGTCTATAATGACCGATAAGCAGCTGATTAATAATTATTTCATGAGGCA
>DATFJD010000552.1:0-2311 GCA_035269475.1 Halalkalibaculum sp. | reverse complement strand
AGTCCGCGCTTGTCCTTGCGGCTGAACTTGCCCTCATTAATTTTGGCAACAGCCTTCTTAGCTGCAGTAAGAATGGCGTCCTTATGAGTCAGTTCATTCACCAGGCCCATTTTGTAGGCTTGCCGCGGGTAGATATTCTTGCCGGTCAATTCGTAGGTCAGGGCATTCTGCAGGCCGATAAGCTTTGGCAAGCGCTGGGTGCCGCCTCCTCCCGGAAGCAGGCCCAGCTTGACTTCCGGCTGCCCGAAAGTGGTCGACGAGTCTTTGGAGGCCACACGGTAGTGGCAGGCCATGGCCACTTCATTGCCCCCGCCGATGCAGGCCCCGTGAATGGCAGCCACCACCGGCTTGCTGAAATTTTCGAGACGCAGTAAAAGCTCATTTCCCCGGCGGCTGAGCTCCTCTATGCCTTCCGGAGCCTTTTTGTTCTTGAGCATCTCCACATCAGCGCCCGCAATAAAATTACCCTCTTTACCGCTGATGATTACGATGCCCCGTAGAGAGCTATCATCTTCATACTTGTCCATCAGCTCTTCAAAGGCATCTATCAATTCCTCATCCAGCTTGTTGACTTTAGAATCGGGCTGGTCTAAAGTGACAATGGCAATGTTGTCTTCGGTTTGAATATCTAAGTAACTCATGGTTTAAACTCCAAATTTCAAATGGCAAATTTCAAACAAATCACAATGATCAGTGATATAATTACCAAGCTTTGATCACTGCATTTTGGGTTTTGTAATTTTCATTTTGGATACCTTTCCAAAATGATGGCATGTCCCTGACCGCCGGCTGCGCAGGCTGCGACGAGGGCAAGGTTTCCGTCTTCATGAATCAGCCGGTTGGCTGCTGTGGTAACAATTCTTGTTCCCGTAGCTCCAAAGGGGTGTCCCAGCGAAAGGGAGCCGCCCCACAGGTTGAACTTATCCATAGGAATTTCGCCTACCTTCTGATCCCGGTTCAGATTTTCGTGGGCAAACTTTTCAGAGTTCAGGGCTTTGAGCACGGTCAGTATCTGTCCGGCAAAGGCTTCGTGAAATTCAAAGACATCAATATCCGCAAGCTTTAGATTCATGGAATCAAGCACCTTGGGTGTGGCATAGGCAGGCCCGAGCAGCAGCTCGTCTTCGGGATCCTGTGCCACATAGGTGTAATTTCTCAGGTACGCTTTCGGCTGCAGTCCCAGGTCAAGCGCCCTTTGCTCATTCATGATCAGCGAAGCGGAGGCGCCGTCAGTAAAAGCTGAAGAGTTGCCTGCGGTAATGGTACCATGCGGTTTGATGAAGGCCGGGCTTAATTTTTCAAGCTTCTCCATCGAGGTGTCTTCCCGGAAAGTGTTGTCGCGGGTTACCGGATCGAATTCCGGCGGTATGGGGGCAGGTATCAGCTCTTCATCGAGCAGGCCTTCGTTAGTGGCTTTGGCAGCCAGCTGGTGCGAGCGCAGAGCATACTCGTCCTGCTCTTTACGGCTGATGCCGAAGTGTGCCGCCATGCGGTCGCAGCTTTCGCCCATGGTCTCGCCGGTGGAGAACTCGGATATGGACGGTATTTCCGGAAGAAAGTCAGAAAAACGGAGGCCCTTAAAGAATTTCAGCCAGTCGCCCGGGGATTTGTATTTTCGTGCTTCCAGCAGTTTTTGCCTCATATTTTTGCGCAGGCGGATGGGAATGTCTGACATGGTTTCGGTGCCCCCTGCCAGTACAATATGGGCCTGTCCCGATTTGATCAGCTCCACCGCGCTGGTTATGGCCTGGTTGGATGAGATGCAGGCTTGTGTTACCGTATGGGCAGGTACCGAATTGGGAATACCTGCGCCAAGTGCGGACTCCCGTGCGACGTTGCTGGTATTAATATCCTGGATTACCGTTCCCATGATCACTCGATCCAGCTGTGATCCATGGATGCCGGATCGGCCCAGAAGGCCTTCGATAGCTATTCTGCCCAGGTCGTAGGCCATCATATCGTTATAGGCGGTACCCGAGCGTTGAAAAGGAATGCGGCCTCCGTCTACGAGAACCGCATTCGGTAAATTGGTTTCATCGGCCATAATAGTGTCTTTTATTGATAACTCACTGGTATTGATGAGACTAAGATGAATTATTATACCTCATTAGTCAAGATAAACTTAACACTGTTAACCTGTTCTTGATTCAACCGGGAAATAAGCCAAAAAGAAGTGGAAAAATGTTTTGCGGGCATTTCAAATGTTCTTATATTCTTGTTCTCGAAAAATCGGGCGATTAACTCAGCGGTTTAGAGTGCTTCCCTTACAAGGAAGAAGTCGTAGGTTCGAATCCTTCATCGCCCACTTTTA
>DATFJD010000551.1:0-5013 GCA_035269475.1 Halalkalibaculum sp. | reverse complement strand
ATGAGCCACGAGCCTGAGCGGAGCCCCGCTGCCATCTTTTATTTTCATCGGAAGTGCGATTATGAAGGCATCTTTTGGCGGCAGCAAATCAAGATTTGCCACATTTTCGAACCCGGGGATATTCTGCTCAAACAGAATCTGGTGTGTTTCAAACTGAACCGATTTCCCGTAGTCGAGGCTGGGGGTGTCTAAGCCAACGACAGTATTCTCCGGTTTTCACCCAAGCGGCTTACTTGCGTGTTACTTTGCAAAAATATAAAATGCAATTTGACCTGAAAGATCGTCATAAGATGAATGCTCTGCTCAAGACCGTGCAGTAACCGGATGCAAGGACAGAATGAGATTAATCCTGCAGACTTTGCAAATCCTCCCAGCGCCCGGCCCGCAAGAGAGCATTGTAAAGATGCCGGTAAAAGACCTCATTGTCCCGATTGGTGCCGTAGCGCAATAGCCAGCGGTCACACAACTCGTCCAGACGGTTGGTATTCCTGTAGATTCGAATGAGAGCGGCGTAAGCATCATTATGCCGGTCGTCAAGTGACAGGACCCGTTCATAGGCTATTGCGGCTTCTCCCAGTTTATGTTGTTGTTCCAGAAGCTGTCCGTGATAATAATGGACCTCTGGCAAATTGGGAGACAACGATACAGCCTTTTCTGCCAGGCCCAATGCTCGTTCCGGACGGTCTTTTTTGTCAAAAAACCGTGCCGCCATGATAGACATTCTGCCAGAATTCCCATGAACCCTCATCAGATCCTCAATAAAAACTTCTGTTGTATCGGTCCCGCACTGCAGAGTAATTTCATCCAGAACGGCTCCGGACATCTTATTCAGTTCGGAAAGATCAATTTCAGCAGGCCCCGGAAAGGCCTCTTCCATGAAAAGGTTCCCGTTTCCGTCCGATAACTGAGCCAACAAAGAATTCTGTTCACGTATCGTCTGTTTAAGAATAAGGTTGAACAACGATTGCACCGCTTCACACCCTTCGCCCAGACCGGGAACCGAACGCTCTTCTTCAACAAGCCGAAGGAACATGGCCGGATGGTAAAATCCCTTTTCGGCAAGATCTTCGTACATATCTAATGCTTCTTTCGAAGCCCCGGAACGGTCACCTGCAAGTGCCCTTTCATATAGATAACTTGCATCCCGGTTTGCTTCCAGAATCTGATCTAGAGGAGCGATCGCATCATCCGGCCGATTCATCTGATTTAGAAATGCGGCGTACTCCCAAAGAAGCCCTAGATCCTCTTGATGCTCCGACACCATAGTTTCATAAAGGGTTTCAGCGGTATCGAGGCTGTCTTGAGATGTGTAGATGCGGGCCAATTCCATGCCTGCCCGCGATATATCGTTATTGAATAATCTCCAATAGATCTCCTTGGCTTGCCCGGTTTTATTAACGGAAGTAAGCAAAGCAGCCATTTCCAGCATGACTTCATTGTCGTCCGGATATTCCCGTAGATAGTGCTCAAGGACACGGATTTGACCCAGGGAATAACCATTTTTCTCGTAGGCATCGGCCAGAATTCTATATTTTGCAGAGCTGAGTGTTTTGTCTTTCAATAGCTTTTCAACAAACTGTTCGGCTTTATCAAACTGTTCATTATAAAGGAGAAGTGTGAGATAGTTACCGGCCAGTTCGAGATTATTCGGCTCCAGATACACCAGTTCTGCTAAGACCTCCTCGAGTCCGTCTGAATCTTCTAGGCTGCTTAAAGTCGAAGCCTTCCATTTCTGCAAGCGGGAATGGCCGGGAAACTGATTTAATCCGCTGTTCAGCACGGAGAGGGCCCCTTCGAGATCGTCATTTTCTGTTTTTACAAAAGCCAGATTCGTGTAGTTGTGTAATGAATCGGGCTGATGAACCAGAGCTTCTTCAAAGTATGCCTCCGCCTCATCCAACTGGTTTTTTTCAAATGCGACTCCTCCCAAATGAGTATTCAGAGATGCGATCCTCACTGCCAGCCGGCCCTGTTCTTCGCTATCTGTTCCATCTGCAGGCACCCGCCGGTATAATGTTTTAAAAATGTGCAGTGCTTCTTGATACTCTTCCTGTTCCAGATGCAGATCCGCTTTGCCCTGCAATAGACGGGGATGATCCGGCATGAGGGCCAAAGCCCGATCAATCGTGTGTTCGGCTGACCCGGGATCGTGTATCGCCATATGGCTACTAGCCAGCAGCAACCATGGATCGGGGTTTTCCACCGGCATTTTGAGATACCCCTCCATCAACTCGATCACTTCAATATATCTCTCCTCTTCGTAGGCAGTCGAAGCCAGGTGTAGAAGTTGCAGGTCCTCCGGGCTCATCACCTGTTGAGAATACCCTTTGCATACTGCCATCCAAGCTGCCAAAATGAGCAGGAACCCAAAACGTTGAAAGCTGCGTCTCATGACCATGTTTAAATAAAACCGTTGGTGTGTCAAATAAAAAGAATCCGGAAGTTTCTGCATTACTTAAATAATATCATGGATCCGACACTATTTCACCAGTGACATTTTTCTGGTTTCTGTGAAAACCGGCTTCCCCGATGCATTGGTCACCCGGAGACGGTAAAAGTAAACACCGCTTGACAAATTCAGATTCCCCAGGTCCGTCCTGTGGGTTCCGCGCTGGAGTACCTGATCCATCAGCACAGCTATTTTTCTGCCGTTGATACTGTAAAGTTCAACCACAACTCGTCCGGTTTCGGCCAGTTTAAACGGAATCACGGTACTCGAATTGAACGGATTCGGGTAGTTTTGTGAGAGTTCAAAGGATTCTGAAAGTTCTCCCAGCACGAAAACGACCTCTCCTTCGGCCACCGCACCGCGCTGATCCGCCACCTGGTAATGCACCGTATCGGCCGTCGCTACGATATTCATCCCGGCCGTATAGTGGAGGTAGCGTTCCTGCCGGAGTTCAGCCGCCCCATGAGAAGCGCCCCAAATCTCCGTGACCGTTGCGCGACCATACGTGTTTTCAACCTGTCGCCAGAGATCCACCACTGCCTCTTTTCCGCCGGTTACCTGCTGAACCGAGATCCCTGCTACCGGATCTTCCACCTCTGCCGGGGTTAGCAGAAATGCACGAACTTCACCGTTCAACAATCCGAATCCCACAATATTCATGTGATTATTTATTGCACGCGCTTCTATCAGTTCCCAGCCGCTGTCCGATGGAATCAGGTCATTCAAATCTGTCAATTCATTCCCCAACCATAGAGCAGCACGTAATCCTTCATTCTGTACCAAACTGGCCGTATTATCAAATTCGAAAGAGGAGCTAGTCGTCTCCTTAGCCTTATAATTTTTGTCGGATACAAATCCGGTGATTTGCGAAATAATATCTCTATTTGAAATCCATTTTTGACTTGCAGTGCCTGAGGATCCTACAACAACGCCACTGTTATTAACATCATAAGCGATTGTTGTAGATCCACCCAGCCCGGGCAGTTCCTGAACCGAACCATTTTGCCAAACAGCTCCCCGGATTGTTGCCCCCGATTCTATCACCCCCACAATTTGCCCGCCGTTTCCCGCACCGAATGCTCTTGAACTGTTTCCTGAACCGCTGGAAAGTAGCTGAATGGAACCATCAGGCAACACTCGTACCGCCTGACCCTGCTGATTGTTTACCTGCAAAAATCCCGCCATAACACCCGCATTATTGATCGAATAAAGCTGCAAATCCCCATCGTCAATAGCTATCGGCTGCTGCCCTTTTTCATTCCAAAGGAAACCGGTAAGTGTTCCTGATGCATCATTTGCCACTCCCACGCCGGTGTTACTGTTGTTAATATCATATAGTGCTGCAAAATCCCCCCCCATGGTTGATCCTTTAACCAGGTTTCCATTTAGATATATTGCAGGCAAAGCCGTGCCGCCTTCCTCTGCAATACCCGCAAGATTTCCGCTGTCGTTAACCCCAAACACCTGATTTAGTCCTGAAATAATACTGAGTTCTTCATCAACCCATAAAAATGCAGACCCCGAACCTTCATTAATCATGCCTGTAACATGTCCGTTATCGCTGATATCAAAAGCCCTGCTAACTACGTTATCAGGCAGATTAAGCTCCGTAATCTTAAATGACAAACCGAGTACTTCGATAGTTACCATGCCGGCAGCGGTTTCTCCTCTCCCATCGGATACTGTATACTGGAAATCATCAGTACCGCTAAAATTACGAGCCGGCGTGTATGTCACCAAATTATCATCAAAGAAGGCCTGTCCGTACTGCGGAACAGACACGTTTACAATAGTGAGAGGATCTCCATCCGGATCAGAAATATACTCGGTCAGATCAATTGTCACAGGGATATTGATTCTTGTGGACGCCATAATACTTAGAGCTTCCGGCGGCCGGTTTCCTTCTTCCACAATTATAAAGAAACTGTGCTCTGTAAATAACTCTCCATCATCTACTTCCACCATAAAACCGTATTCTCCAGCCTGCTCAAAATCAGGGACAAAAGTAAATAATCCTTCTTCAGAAAAACTGACATTTTCTACATCTTCTCCTTCGGTGAGATTGAATACAAGCGTATCACCGTTGGAATCTTCCGCTTCAAACTGAAAGCTGAACTCCTCCCCTTCTCTGATAGTCTGCTCATCAAAAGTAGTGGTAAACAGCGGGGGCTGATTGGGCGGCTCCACCTCAATTGTAAATTCATGCTCGTCGGTTAATACTCCATCGCTTACCTGAACGGTAAACGGGTACTCTCCGGCTTGTCCGGCTTCCGGAGCAAAGCTGAACAGCCCATCAGCGGTTAGCGAGGCGTTGGCCACATCGCCGCCGGCCGTCAGCGTAAACGTCAACTCATCCCCGTCGGGATCTTCCGCTTCAAACTGGAAGCCGAACTCCTCTCCTTCGGTGAGCGTTTCTTCGTTGATCACCGAGGTAAATACCGGAGACCCATTTTCCTGAATATCCAGTTGAACTCTGTAAAGATAGGCCGGCAATCCCGAAAAGTCCGACAATCCCTGTACGGTAAATTCATCACTGCCACTGGCATCCGCATCGGCGGTGTAGT
>DATFJD010000550.1:0-2308 GCA_035269475.1 Halalkalibaculum sp. | reverse complement strand
TATCCTGCTTGTTAAGTTCAGGCGTGTTGGCCGTAGACTCCATTCGCTCACGCAGCCATTTTCGCTCGTCAAGATCAAGCAGGTGCATGAATTCGGCTCCTATCTTGCCGCAGTAGGTATCCCTGAGCAGCTTAATGATTTTACGAAGCGGGGCGGTTTCGTAGCCTCCGAGTCCGCCGCAGTAAAATTCACGGTCCAGATCCCAGAGGGTTAGCCCGTAGTATTCGAAATCCAGTTCGGGGCTGTGGCCGGGTTCATCGCTCAGAGGGTCGAGGTCGGCAAGTACGTGCCCGCGGGTGCGGTACATATTAATAAGCCGCATAACGGCAATGGCACGCTTGTTTTGCTCCAGGCTAGCTCCCTGTCCGTCAAGTTGTCCTACATATTTATCTTCGCCGTAGGGGATGGGTTCATATGGGATCTCCAGATCTTCGAAAATCTGGTCATAAAAATCTTCTTCCCCGTTAAGCAGGCCATGAATATATTTTAGAAACGATCCCGATTCCGCTCCCTGTATCACGCGGTGGTCGTAGGTGGAAGTGATGGTCATCACCTTGCTGATACCCAGCTTGTTAAGCACTTCCTGCGACATGGACTGGTACTCGGCTGGATAGTCAATGGCACCGGTTGCAATGATGGTCCCCTGGTTCTTCATCAGGCGGGGAACCGAAGAAACCGTACCGATGGTGCCGGGATTGGTCAGTGTAATAGTGGTATTCTGGAAATCAGAAATTTCAAGGTTTCCGGTCCGGGCTTTCTCAATAAGATCGGTGTAGGCGTGCAGAAACTCTTTGAAGTCCATCTTGTCAACACCCTTGATATTGGGCACCAGAAGGTTTCGGGACCCGTCTTTGTTTTGCACATCCACGGCAACACCAAGGTTTACCTGGTCGGGTATAACCTTATAGGGCTCCTCATCTTTATAGATGAAAGAGTTGTTCATATTGGGAAACTCTTTCAGGCCTTTGATGATCGCCCAGGCAATGAAATGGGTGAAGGAGGCTTTGGGGTCACCCCGCTGCAGCAGATGCCCGTTGATGATGGTGCGGTCTTCAATTAGCATCTTCATGGGAAGCACCCGCATAGAAGTTGCCGTTGGCAACTCCAGGCTCTCATCCATGTTTTCGGCAATCTTGCTGGATACTCCCTTGATCTGTTCCAGCGTGGCACCGGAGGGAATATCTGCTTCTTCCTTTTTTTGTTTCTTCTCCTTCTCTTTCCCCTTTTTCCGCGCTTTGGGTTCAGGCTTTCTTTCAACGGCAGGTTCTCCATTACCTGACAGCTCTGCCTTTTCCTTAAGTTCTTGCGGAGTGGCTTCTCCCTCTATTTCATCGAAATAATTTTTCCAGTGTGCAGGAACAGACGAGGGGTCTTCTTTGTATTGATTATAGAGTTCTTCAACTAGTGCAGAATTAGGGCCGAAAACAGCTTCGAGAGACTTCAAAATGTGGTCAGATTGAGTTTTGTAATTTATCAGTAACTATTACAGAAAAGTACTGCGAACAGTTAATATTAAATAATTTTTTTGGTTTCTTTAACCTTTAATCATCAACCGCTAAAGTTAACCATTGTTGCGTTAAAATACGATTCCTCTTCAGAGTTAATTTTTCATTATACTTTGCTGATCAGAAGCCGGAAACAAAGATTTTTTTATAAACATTTGATTGTACATGTCTGAAAAAAACAAGAAAAATACAGGAGCGGAGGAAATACACTGGGATCTGTCTGACCTCTACAAGTCTATAGACGATCCACAACTCGAACAGGACCGGGAAACCGTGCTTGAAAAGGCGGATGAGTTTGCGGAAACCTATAAGGGCAGGATAACCGAGCTGGATTCCGGTCAGTTCAAAAAAGCCCTGCAAGAGTACGAAGATATTCTCGAAATGATCGGCAAGATCGGATCCTTTGCTCACCTGCTCTGGTCAACTAACACCTCAAAGCCGGAATACGGCAAACTGATCCAGCAGTCTAAAGAACTCTCCTCAGAAGTTCATCAGAAGCTGGTATTCTTTGATGTGGAATGGCTGGATGTCGAAGAAGAGAAAGCCGGGCAATGGATAGAAAGCGATGAGCTCAGTCATTATAAACATTACCTGGAAACTTCCCGCCGCTACAAGGAACACATACTCAGTGAAAAGGAAGAGCAGATACTTTCGGCAAAATCGGTAACCGGGCGAAGCGCATGGAATCGTTATTTTGATGAAACACTGGGTGCCGCCAAATTTGAGCTGGAAGGAGAGGAGCTTACCGAACAGGAAGTACTGAGCAAGCTGCATGAACCGAACCGGGAACTGCGCAAGAAGGC
>DATFJD010000549.1:0-3768 GCA_035269475.1 Halalkalibaculum sp. | reverse complement strand
AAGTGTAGGTACATCAGCCTATCCTTATCTGCCAGTGAAAGCTTCTGTATGGCAAGCCCCTCCAATACTTGAAAAAAATCGATGACATTGCTTTTTTTAGGCGGACGATATTTATCCAGAAACAAAGCCGTCTCATTCGGGTTTGTACTGAATATCAGGCGATACTCACGCTCATTTGACTGAATGTAAATTTCGAGAACGTCCTTGTGCGGACTTATGGAAAAATTGAAAATTCCATCTCCTATTTTTTCATTTAATTCTCGGTTTAAATATATTAGCGTATAATAATTATTCATGTTCTATTGAGAGTGAACGCGAAACTATAACAAAAAATAGGTTAGCGAATGACATACCCGATATTTAATTCCGTAGTAAATCGTATAGAGAGTGAGCTTAACAAGAGGGATATTTCCATTAAAACATTTAAAACATGGAATGAAGATAGGATAAATGCAACAGGGCTGGAAATAGTAATTGATCTGAGCAAAAAGGCAAATTTTCTCAAGGCCTTGTCTATTAATTTCGACTGGGACCGCTTCAGGGAAACCGTTCTGGCACGCCAGCTTGATGGCATGGAAGAACATCCATTTTTACAGGAAGATAACATGGTCAGCACTTCTATTTCGCCGCTGATTGACATCGAGGTAACCTGGTTATTCGATGAGCAGCAATCGCAGCCGCAGGTACAGGCTCAAAAAGGGGCCTCTCGTTTGGAAGCAGCCAGCATCTGGATGGAAAAAATAAGTTCGGAAGTCAATGAGCTGCTTGCTGAGGATGACATCATAACCCGCTGGCATGTTGAGGTAGAAGGCGACGAATATGGCAAATACCTTTCAGCCGTCAACCTAATCTCCTACTTCCAATACACCCTAGCCGATTTAAAAAGCCTGAATGCCGTTCACCAGTTTGTTGGAGAACGCCTGCAGGAGCTGTTGCTTAAATCGAATCAGGTGATGAAAATTTCCGATTCCATCATACATGATGTAGCTGCCTAAAATAAAAAAAGGCCTTCCGGTAAGAAGGCCTTTTCAGTATCCAAGAATTACTTTTTCTTCTTGTGACGATTCTTTCTTAGGCGTTTCTTGCGCTTATGCTTTGCTATCTTTTTGCGTTTCTTTTTCTTGCCACTTGGCATAACTGTCACCTGCTTGCTTTAATTAATACGATTAATTTCTAATGCTCTTTGAATTTCTGATGGGCGATAAGATACAAACATTTTGCTGTTTTTCTAATCCGCCCCGCTCAAATTATCTCAAAAAGAAATTCTTTAGCCCTGTTTCAGTTTTCTTCCTCTTCCATCATCGACTCGTTGACCTCTTCCTTGAAGTCTTTAGACATTTTGAGCACCGGCACATACTGCTCAGGGACAATCACTTCCTCGTTTGTTTTAGGGTTTCTGGCAACGCGTTGCGCCCGCTTAACCACTTTGAAACTCCCGAATCCGCGAAGTTCAATGGTTTCTCCCCTCTTCATGGCATCAATTACGGTTTCCATAAAACCGTTAACCACTGCCTCTGTTTCAACTTTTGTTAAACCGGTTGATGATGAAATCACGTCAACTATGTCGGCTTTTGTCATAAATAGTCACCCTTCTATACTTTAATTACATCTCATTTCAGCTAATGAACCAGCGGTGTAAAATTAATTTAAATTTAAAGCATTTAGATGCTCTAAATCCAATCTTAGGCAAAAAAACTGATAAAGGACATAAAAAATTCATACAAAGGATGCCAATGGCATAAATCTTTTATACTTTCAGCTTGATTTAGAAATCAACCAAATTAAAAATTCTGCATGGATACCTTCGATTTTATTATCTCCTGGCTTGAAAACTTAATCTGGAACACTCCCGAGTCTTTCCCGGCAATGGTGGTAGTTCTACTCTCATTTGGAGTATATATCACCTTCCGGATGGGATTTATCCAAATTCGAAGATTTGGACACGGGCTGAAAGTGGTTACCGGTTTTTATGATGATCCCAACGACGACGGTGACATTAACCACTTCCAGGCTCTTACCACCGCTCTATCGGCAACGGTTGGAATAGGTAATATTGCGGGTGTGGCCCTGGCCATTCACTATGGAGGTCCCGGAGCACTGTTTTGGATGTGGGTAACCGCAGTTCTTGGTATGGCCATCAAATATACCGAGGTAACCCTTGCCCAGGAGTATCGAAGCCAGAACCCCGATGGTACCGTGTCTGGAGGCCCCATGTATTATATTGAACGGGGGCTCGGGCCCAACTGGAAATGGCTGGCGGTTGCTTTTGCCATTTCAGCGGCGATATGTGCCTTTCTTACCGGTAACGCGGTGCAGGCAAATACGGTAGCCGACGTTATGAAAACCGATTTCCAGATCCCCACTGCCATAACCGGTTTAATTACCGCAAGCCTGGTTGCCGCAGTTGTATTGGGAGGTATCAAACGCATCGGCAAAGTAACTTCAAGACTGGTTCCCTTCATGGGCGTTCTTTATGTAGTCGGTGCACTGATAATTTTACTGCTTCACTACGATGCAGTTCTGCCATCGCTTTGGACGATAGTCAGTAATGCTTTTAATCCGCAAGCAGGTGCTTTAGGTGTCGGGTCGGGTGCCCTCATCTTCACACTCAGCTATGGGGTGCAAAGAGGCCTCTTCTCTAATGAGGCGGGACAGGGCTCCGCTCCTATTGCCCACTCAGCTGCCAGGACCAATGAACCTGTTCGCGAGGGGGTAGTGGCACTGCTAGAGCCATTTATTGATACTCTCGTAATCTGTACCATGACAGGCCTTGTCATTGTTTCTACCGGCTCCTGGGACATGCAGCATAAATCAGCTGTCGACCCTTCTTCCGATATTATTACTTATGAAGTGACCACAGAAATGGAAGGGCAGAAAACCAACGCAGATGCCCGGGTGCTTTATTTCGAAAACGGTCTCCCTGAAAATGGCTCCATGACTCATTATAGTTTTCCGGTTGATACTATGTTTACCGACAATGCATTTTCTGAGGCATTTACCGGCCGTATTGAAATAACCGATGAAGGACCGGTAGTTTACAGTGAAGATGATTCACGCCTTTCATCTTTATACGGTGGCGTAGTACAGAACGGCGCTCCATTGACTTCGGCTGCCTTTGAAAAAGGCTTGAATCCCTTATTCCCGGGAGGCGGATACCTGGTAACTTTTGCCGTGCTATTGTTCGCGATTTCCACTTCCATCAGCTGGAGCTATTACGGAGACCGCGCGGCGCAGTATTTATTTGGATTTAAATCCATCTTCTGGTATCGCCTCGCATTTGTGGGCATGCACTTCTTAGGTGCTGTTGCCACATTGACGGTGGTCTGGAACTTTGGTGATGTGATGCTCGGGCTAATGGCCTTCTTTAATATCGTTGCGTTATTTGCATTATCCGGCGTGGCTTATAAGATTACCAAAACCTACTTCAGCAAAGATCATGATACCCCTGAGTCTTAATGTAATAAGTGACTTATGTCTTCAGAGTCTTTAAAAGAACTTACATTAATCGAACACCCGGTCATCTCCCGTGACCTGACGATACTGCGTAATAAAGAGACCAATATTGCCGAGTTCCGGCAGGCCTTAAAGCGGGTGGGTATTATCCTGGCCTACCACGCCCTGATGGAACTTCCCTTAAAGGAGTTCACCATCGAAACGCCTATTGAAAAAACCACCGGCTATGATATAGACCAGGAGATCATCGTGGTACCCATCCTTAGAGCCGGGCTCGGCCTTACCGACGCAATCATTCAATTTATCCCCGATGCC
>DATFJD010000548.1:0-17650 GCA_035269475.1 Halalkalibaculum sp. | reverse complement strand
CTACGGTCGGCTGACGATTAAATTGCCCGTGAAACCCGGTCTCTTCAAAGCCGTCTGTAATCACTGCCAGGTCTGCCAGGGTAACCGAGCCGCCGTTCTCAGAAGAAATGACCTCAATATTGCCATATTCATCCGCCCACTGTTTACGCTCTTGCATGCGAAGCAAGATTTCACCGGCATTGGTTTCCACGGCACCGGCAGCAATATCCTCGCTTGATTGGGCAATCATGTCAGCAATTTGGCCTAGGGTAAGGTCATATTCACGCAGCTTATTGCGGGGAATTTCAACATGGGTCACATAGTCGGGCACATTCCCGATTTCAACCTGTGTGATCTCTTCGCTGTTCAGAAGCTGGTCACGCATGTTTTCAGCCAGCTTGCGGAGGGTCCAGATATCAGAGTCGCCATAAAGCCCGATGGACATCACTTCCTGCTGGTTGGATTGAAGCTGAACTTCGGGCTCCTCAATATCGTCAGGAAAGGTTCGTATGCGGTTCACGGCCTGGTCAATATCCTGGAAAGTCTTCATGCGGTCGGTACCGGCAACCAGCTCGATGGATACATTGCCCGACCCTTCGTCTGCCTGAGAAGTTACCTCCTTGATTCCTTCAACCCCTCGTATCGCTTCTTCCACAGGCCTTAATATGCCCTGTTCCACTTCGGCCGGAGCCGCACCGGGATACACTACGCTTACCTCCACGATGTCAAGCTGGTACTGGGGAAAAACCTCTTTCTGAATATTAAACATGGTCCAGATGCCGCCGCCGAGCAGGATGATCATCAGCAGGTTGGCGGCGATAGGATTGCGGGCCATGTAAGCTATAGGCCCGCTGAAAAGGCCTTTTTCTTCAGAATTATTGTTATCGGCTTCAACCATTATATTAAATTACTCTGTTAACTGATACGAGGCTCACTGCATATTGCTCATTACACTATCCGGGGTGGCAGAATTTTCTGATGAAGCACCTTCGAGTCTGAGTGGGGCTCCATCTGTAACGGTAGACAGGTTCGTTGTCACAACCTTGTCATCTTCATTCAGGCCTTCTGATACGTAAGCATACTGCGCATCCCGCATTACCACATCGAGATCTTTTATTCGCAATTTACCGTCTTCCATAATCCAAACGGTATCATTAGAACGCACATAATCCCGGTTCAATCGTATAACGTCAGAAAGCTCACTGCCTTTAATATTGGCTTCCACATAAGAGCCGATGATAAGTGATGGGGCACCGGCGTTTTCATCTCGGTATGCCATGGGGTCAGGAATCTCGATCAACACTCTCGCCATACGGGTTTGTTCTTCGATAGAGCCGACCATCTTGAACAGGTTACCGCTGCGGTACTCGTCCTCATCCCAAGCAGTACGGTTCCTGATTCTTACCTCCGAACCCTCAGACTCCCCGTTAGTCTGAATATTCAGCCATCTCAGTTTAGAAAGCGGTACGGTGGCTTCCACCCAGTAGGTCTCAAGCCCAACCAGACGTCCCAGGTTGTCACCGGGTGCTACCTGCGAGCCTATATTTACATTTCTACTGATAATATGTGCATCAAAGGGGGCGGTAATGGTAGTTCGTTTTAGGTCCATCTCGGCCCTGTCTACAGCTGCCCGAGCGGCAGTTACACTAGCCCTCACAGATTCCAGTTGGGGCTGTCGCAGCACTCTGGCTTTGTTTTGTTCGGAAAGGGTATCACCGTATAGCTGGTACTCTTTCTCTGCTGCTTCCTGCCGGCCCATCTCAAGATTTA
This sequence comes from Halalkalibaculum sp., assembly GCA_035269475.1. Taxonomy (GTDB): domain Bacteria; phylum Bacteroidota; class Rhodothermia; order Balneolales; family Balneolaceae; genus Halalkalibaculum. Next base: position 15,901 of record DATFJD010000548.1, on the reverse strand, counting down.
ATTCGGCCATAGCCTGCTGAAGGGCACTCCGCTGCTGCTGCAGGGTGTTTTTATAATCTGCGGGATCAATTTGAAGCAGAGTATCACCCTCCCTGACATAACCGCCCGGTGTAAACTCATCGGAACGGTCCAAAATCTGCCCGCTGACCCTGGGACTTAAAATGATATCCTGCGAAGCCATAACAGTCCCCATTGCTTCAATATTGGGAGTGTAATTGCCACGGTTAATTTCTATAACATCCACAAGCATGGCGGTTTGCTGTGTGGCACCCGCACGGGATGCTTCGGGCTCAGTGGAAAAGATAAGGGCCGTTATAGCGCCGCCGGAAAGGAGGATGAAGACGGAGATTAGCAGTGTTTTTTTCCAATTCATAAATGGAATGTGGGTTTAACTGTCAATGTCGCTTAGTCAGAAAGCCTGACTGTCGTTCTAATTTAATTGAAATACCTGTATCATCATTCCAAAACAATTTTAAAATATGGGGTAAATCTATAGCAATTTTGAAGTTGGGACTATCGTAATGAACAATAGATGACCTTTGATCGGCGACGGGGAAAAGCCTGAATTGTAAATCGCAATAAGTTCTATCTCATATACAAACAACGGGTCATGTACAGAAGGGCACGGCTTAGGCAGGGATATTGCCGTTTAATTATTTGGTAACCGGACTTGCAGATTACCGCAGGCGTGAGTTAAGGTTTTGTTTTCAGAAAAATTGAAGGATATGGTCAGATCCTACTAATAATCCAAACTTCTGAATTAACCTGAAAACTATCTATTCCAGGGTGGAACCACACCATTCATCCGTGCATAGGCGATTGACTGGCCGACGTGTTCGCTCATATGCGTGATATGCTGCATTAGAACGGCCTGTCCGTTTACGGTTCTGCCGTAGAGTTCTGTAGATTCACTTAGTTTTGATTCGGGCATATTATTTATCACATCCGAGAGATGATTTATAGAGGCTTCAAGAATTGATATAACATTTTCTTTACCCGTGATTGATTCCATTTCATCCAGATCAATATTGTCAGGCGCGGGAATGCCCAGAGAAGTAGCGGGGTAGAGATAGTTATATCGTGCAATATGCGTGTAAACTTCCTCTACGGACATGACACCTTCATCCGGACGCCAGGAGTACTTTTCCGCCGGCATCGCTTTGGCAAGATCCAGCACTCGTGAAGCATACCGGAAGTGCTGATTAAACTGTTCCATAAAGTTATTCCCGGACTCCGGTTGCTGGGCCATGGACGATGGTATATAACACCCTAAAACAAGAACAACAGCTAAGAATAGGCCGATAATATTTTTCATAACGTAAGAGTTGTGGTGTTGAAAGAAGTTCTACTAATATGGAATTACAAACCAGTAACTGCAAACTAATTTCAGGATGCAGGATTCAGGATGCAAGATGCAAGATGCAAGATGCAGGATATCGGGTTAAGGATGGAGTCATTTTGATCACTGATCTTTGTTAACTGTTCCCTGACACACTGGTCCCTGATCACTGATCATTTTCTCTTATATATTTTCCCAGTGAAACGCCGACCCACACCTCAGCCGGAATAGCTGCCAGCAGTACTATTGACATCCATAAGGGCCACGATGAGGAAGCACCGAATAGGGCAGTGGAATTGAATACGAGAAGCAGCAGACCAAACAGCAGGGCATGCAAGTTCAGAGGCCGCGGCGCTATCATGCTTACCACCAAAGTCCCCACAGTAGCACCGATGAATTCAATTACAATTAACAGTATTTGCGAAGCTATGGTACCCGGAATATTATTGGCATCCATGGATCCGGGGAATACGGATTCAATAACAATACCTGAGGGAAAAACTACCAGCCCAACTGCCAGTAATCCGGTAAAGATAGCCAGCGTGCTTCGCAGAAAAGAGGTGAAAGTGTAGGAGCGGTTCATGAAAAGTCAGTCGGTTTGGTATCAGTTTAATGCGACCGAAATAGTATGAATCTGATCAAGGAAAATCCAGTAGATAATCTCTGGCTTAAGGAAATTTCCTTACTTTCACAAGAACCATAGAAAGACCTTGTTTGAATCCACAAGCCTGTACATTTAATGGGAAACCGGAGCCGGTTCAACCGATAAAGAATGTACTAAGCCGGTGCGGTAGCCGACTCAGGCTCAACAAAAATCTCCCAACACAATTCACCAACTCACTAATTCACTAATTCCTTAATAACTCTAAAACCTGTATAAGACGCCGGAGCCTGATCGGCTTCCCCGCGCTCATCCACATAACTCACTGCCGAATAACCATAAGTGCTTCCATCTAAGCAGTACTCTGCTGCATTGCCGCCCAGGTCATAAATCGAAGCTTTACCCACTTTAGTGCCTTTATAGGCGCCTGCCTCTTTCAGCAGAGAGTGCCGTAGATTTTGCATCTTTTGGCGCAGTTCGGGAACCTCGTCGATGGTGATTTCATAGCCGGCCCAGTAGTTTAGGGTATTTTCATCGGCCGCCACTTTCCTGGCCTGCTTGTGCAGGGATTCGGCCTCATCGGTATTAGGCAGCCGGTAGGTGTCGCCGGTCAGCTCGCTGAGCCATTCGGCATAGCCGCGTGCCTGCTCAGCAGTAATGCCGGTCGCAGGGTAGTTGGCTCTGACAGCCGGGTAGTCATGCCCATTATCATAAGCTGCAAACTGCGCATTGGTTACTTCAAAACGTCCGATAGAGATGGAGTCTTCCTTAACAGGAACGGTCTCGGGGATAAGCACTCCATTAGTTTCTATTCCATACAAACCGTTACTCATGGCAATCTCGTCTTTCTTGAGCACTTCGGCCAGGGGACTTTCTTCTTTAAAGGCCTCATTTTCCGGCTCGTAGGTTCCGAAGAGGTATTTGTCGAACCATTTAATTTCCTCCTCCATTTTACGGGTCTGGTGGGTCACTTTTTGCAACCCGTGAGGCTGCCCGGGATACCAGAGAAAACGAACCGGGGCTTCCCCGATCTGCTGCAGGGCGCGGTAATATTCCCATCCCTGGTCACGGGGAACGGCGCGGTCTTCACTGCCGTGGTGAATAAGGGTAGGGGTGCGGACTTTCTCCATCTCAAAAAGCGGAGATTTCTGTATGTAAGCGGTGTTGTAAATCTTTCCGTCGGTATTGTCCCAGGGAGCCCCGCCGAAATAACTCTGGTCAAAAGAGACTCCGAAGCTGCAAGTGCCGTAGTCGGAGGTCCAGTTTACATCACCGGCGCCCGGCGCGGCAACTTTGAACATATCCGGATACTGAACCGTCAGCATGGTGGTGATAATGGCTCCGTTCGACCATCCTTTCACGCCCAGGGAATCCCGGTCTACCATGCCTTTCTCAACCAGCATGTCGATTCCCGACAGCACATCCGGCACCTCATATTCATAATAATGTCCTTTAATAGACTCCACGAACTCCTGCCCGTGATTGGAAGAGCCGTGATAGTTAGGCTGCAGTACAAAAGCGCCTTTCTGTGCCATGATATTGTTGAAGTCGGTCCAAGACTCATTCCAGCTGTCGGTATCCACTCCCGAAGGCCCGCCGTGTATGGTCACGACCAGGGGATAGGCACGTCCTTCCTTATAATTGTGAGGATAATATAAAATGCCGTTGATTTCATCATCCATAGCGCCGGTCCAGGTCACCACTTCAGTCCGGGCCTTGGTTTTCTTATCCAGGTGTTTGTTGATCTTAAACAACTCTTCCCCTTCAGGAAGGGTAACGGCTTTGCGTCCCTTGTTCATTTCTGCCAAACGGTATTGCGGGGGAGTAGAGGCCGTAGAGTAAACATAGGCTACCCTGCGGTTATCTTTGCCGATGGCGACAACAGATATATGCTCATCCATGTCTCCGGCGTCGACTTCTTTTTTGGTCCAGCCGTTTTGGGTTTTCTCCAGGTAGGCCAGTTTTACGGTAGCCCCGTTGGCCAGGCCTACAAACAGGTCATTTCCCACCAGGTCAAAGCCTGAGCCCAGACCCCAGTCCCAGTCAATGGGCACCCGACTTACGGAGTTATTGGCAAGATCGTAGTAATGCAGCAGCGTGATGCCGGCCCCATTCCACTCCGGATCGGAAGACTGCACAGACACAAAATAAAAGCCGGCATTATCCTCGGTAAACTCAAACTCGCCGGGTGTCTGGTAACCCTCTTTCAATATCTGTCTTTTGTCACCTGCTTCGAGGTTCCACAGGTAGTAGGTGGGTTTGGGATTGGCATCCGCGCCATAATCCGGGGAGAGAATATGGGAAGTCACCAGGTATTTGCCGTCATCCGAAACCTCGTATTCCCCGACCGGATACTCATTATCGGTAAGGCGGGTAATCTCCTTGGATTTCAGGTCAAAGGAATACACCCGGCTCGCTTTGAAATGAGCGGTATCTTCTACCACTACGGTATTGTCTTCGGCTTCTTCCAGCTCTTTTTCATACAGGGTTTTTCCCTCGTCTGATTCAAAGGCCAATTTGTTTTTTCCAAGCCATTGAATATCGGAAATGCCGGTTTCAAAGGTATGCACTTCGTAGGGTTCGCCGCCGTAGATACTCATGGCCCACAGTTTCTTGCCTTCATCGCGGCTGGAGAGAAAGTAGATGGTATTACCGTCTTTGGAGAATAGCGGACTGTTATCCGATTCCTTTCCACGGGTCAGCTGTATGGTTTTATAGGCCCCGTCTTCTCGGACATCGAGGCGGGTCAGGTAAAGGTCGTTGATAAACTTGTCTTCCTCCTTGTCGGCCCTTCTCTTCACCCAGACCACGCTGCTGCCGTCGTGAGAAAATTCCAGGCTATAGGCATTTTCCTGGTTGATGACGTCCTCAACGGTCCATTCTGAAGGGTCGGAATCCTGTCCGTAAAGGGCCGAGGATGAAATGAAGAGTAAGATTATCAGTGTAATCAGCAGCGTAGTAAAATGTTTCATGATCTGTCAGTGTGTTTCGTGTGCAGTGTTTTATAATGACTCGAGAATCGTCAACCTGCTCCGCGTTTGACGGAGCCACCGGACGCCCTGCGTCCATTCCTGAGTAACGGTTCATTGTGGCTAATGTGGAAAAATGAAAGGAATATTAAAAAGAAAAATATTTAAAATTATGAAAATTAATAACCTATAGCCCAATAGCAGCCTGTGAAATCTCGGTATTTGTAATTTTTATATTAGTTCTATTCTTGCAAATTAAGCGTATTAGCTATATTCATGGCATAAATTCAAAAATAAAAAGGCACCTTTATGGCAGACCAGATTGAATACGTTATTCACGGAGATGACTTGCAAATAGTTGAAGTTGAACTGGACCCCCAAGAGGCGGTACGTGGTGAAATAGGTACCATGATGTACATGGATGAAGGCATTGAAATGCAAACTTCCACCGGGGGCGGCATATTCAAAGGCCTGAAAAGAATGGTGACGGGAGAAAGTTTTTTTATCTCTTCCTTTCTCAATAATTCCAAACAGATTCAGAAAGTAGGCTTTGCCGCTACCTATCCGGGCAAAGTCATCCCCATTGATTTAAAAGAGGAGGGTGGTTCCTTTCTCTGTCAGAAAGATGCTTTTTTATGTGCAGCGGCAGGTATCGAGGTAGAAGTGGCATTCACCAAGCGATTCGGAAGCGGTTTGTTTGGAGGCGAAGGATTTATTCTGCAGCGCCTGACGGGCAATGGAATGGCTTTTATGCACTCCGGGGGCACTTCCATAGAGCGCAAGCTGCAGCAAGGAGAGAAACTGATAGTGGATACCGGCTGCCTGGTAGGTTTGTCGGATAGTGTGGATTATAATATCAGGTTTGTAGGCGGTTTTAAAAATGCACTCTTTGGCGGTGAAGGGCTATTCCTGGCTGAAGTCAGCGGCCCGGGCACCGTTTACCTTCAAAGCCTGCCCTTTTCAAGGCTGGTTGATCGCATCGTAGCAGCGGTAAATGTCAGTCACCGTGATCGGGGCTGATTCTTAGCCGCTCGGTGCAATCAGTTTTCCTGCTTTATGTTCAATCTGGATATTTAAATCATATCCTTAATGTGTTATACTCGCATAGAGCAGTACTAACTATTATTGTAAATAAGAATCAATCCGGTAGCTATGAAGATACTTATCCGTTTTGTTTTAGCAGTTCTTTTGTTCCTGATCCCGGTTTCACTCTTTTCTCAGGATAGTCTGCTGGCCGGGCTTGCAAAAGATAACCATTCAACGTTTACCTACGATGGCAAAACTTTTTCGGGAGCCGGCTGGGAGATGATTGAAAAAAAGGTCAGGTCAGCCGGAAACGTATTGATAGGGGAGGACCATTTTACCAATGAAATTCCCGCCTTTGCCAAGGCTGTAATGCATACTGGCAGTTTTGATAATCTCATTATTGAGATAGATCCCTACAGTACGGAGATCATAGAAAACTCTATTAGAAATCTATCAGATGAAGAGCGAACAGCCTTTAATAAAGAATATCAGTCCCGTTTTTCATTTTATGCATTGGCACCGGAATATGAACTGCTGAAAGGTGCCGTACAAGATAGCATTAACCTTATGGGAGCTGAACAGATTGCAAAGTTTGCCGGACGGTTAATTTTTCAGCACCTGAAAGATATCACTGAAAATGAAAGGGCCCGGAGTATTTATCGTTCCATGATGGAACGGTCAGAAAAGCATTTCAGGAAGTTTTTAAGTGATCCCGACCAAACTCTTTATTTTATGACCACCCACTTTTCAAAGCAGTTGGAAGCCCTGGATACGCTGGCATTATCCGGGTATGAAGATTCCGTTATTGAGGATATGCGTATTTCACGATCGATTTATAGTCAGGATGATCATAAAAAACGCATACAGCTGATGAAACGCATTTTGCTGAACCGTTTAGGAGAGTGGTATCGTGATAAAAACCTGTTTAAATATGGTGCGGTGCACATGCCCTCAGGCGAAAGCCTGCTGTCAATTTATGATATTGGAAATCTTGTCCTCAATGTTACAGATGCCGAATTTAAAGAATCATACCATATCGCAGTGGTAGCCAAGAGCGGGATGAAAGGGTCGCCGTTTCCCGGGCACCCGCATTCGGAGATCGATTCAGACAAGGGCATGCTTTCCAGGCTTTCACCCTTCTTTTCTGTTGTGAATGGCAATAAATGGCATGCTTTTAATATGGCCCCCATCCGCAATAAACTAAAAAACGGTAATCTTGAAATATCAAATGTTCTGTTGGAAAGGGTTATTAAAGGATATGATACCCTCGTGATTATTCCCGAAGCTACTGCTGCCGGATTTTGAACGATGCACGACACAGACAGGTTATTGACTGCGACTGGCGCACTTGGATTCTAAATCTTAAATAAACTTACCGACCTATGAAATCTTTATTATTCTCGCTGTTGGCACTTGTGCTTGCGGTTCAGGCTTCGGCACAGGATTATGCCGAAAAGCAGCTGGAAAACTCGCCGCGTCATCACGAGTGGGTTACCATGGAATCCAGCGGACGTGTGTTGCATACCTTTGTTGCTTACCCGGAACGATCTGATAATGCACCGGTAGTGCTGGTAATTCATGAAAACCGGGGGCTCAATGCCTGGGCCCGCAGTTTCGCCGATCAGCTTGCGGCAGCCGGATATATTGCTGTGGCTCCCGATTTGATATCAAATACCGTAGAGGGAGTACAAAAGACCTCTGACTTTGAAAGTTCAGATGCCGCTCGTGAAGCCATTTATGCCTTGGACCCGGAAATGGTGACCACGGATCTCAATAATGTGCTGAACTATGCCCATTCAATTGATGCCGGGGATGGCACCGTTGCAGTTGCAGGTTTCTGCTGGGGAGGGTCCCAGTCATTTCGCTTTGCGACCAAGGCGGGTGATAAAATCGATGCGGCCCTTGTTTTCTATGGAACGGGACCTGAAGATCTTGAGGCCTACCAGCAAATTGAAGTACCGGTATATGGTTTTTATGGCGGAGACGACCGGCGCGTAAATGCAACTATTGAGGGCTCCAAGAAAATGATGGAAGAAACCGGCAATACCTATGACTATATGATTTACGAAGGTGCCGGACACGCTTTTATGCGCAGGGGAGATGATCCTGACGCTGCTGAAGATGATCCCAATGTCATTGCACGTAATCAGTCATGGGAGCGGTTGAAAAACATATTAAAAAATTTGTAGGAAATAGTTGTAAGGTGCTGCGCTCCAGCATTTAAATAATTTTATGAGCCACCAAATAGCGATCACTCAGGCTTAGGCTCCTATTTTATCCTTCGTCGATCCGCTCTGCGGTCGACGTTATTTCTCTTATTATTAATACCGAGGTTATCTCACAACTTGCACCACATGTTGCAAGCGTCCCGCTTGTACCAGTGCTAAGAATTGTCTTGTAAAAGCAGTCGGGCTCCGGGCCTGGGTCTGCATGCAAACCGGTATTACAACACTCATGCAAGCAAGGTAGCTACTATGCCCGACAGCACGATACCGTCAAAGGTTCCGGCGCCCCCAATGCTTGCGATGGGTGTGCCCATGTTTCTGATTTCCTTGAGATAAAAGAGATCGGCACCTATCAGTGGACCTAATACACCAGCCGTAAATGCCACTGCCGGTGCTTGGTCGGGTACAAAGAGCAGGGCCAGTATTGCGGCCGCAAAGGCCGGTATCAATGCGGGTATGGCAATGCCCTTGTTTTCAACCGGCCTGGCAGTGAACCGGCATATGATAATGTTAGCTACAACTACAACGCCGCAGCCGAGAATGTAATGGGCACCCAATTCACTGAGCCGCACGATTTGGTATACTGCTATCATAAGTGGTATAAGGCACCCGCCCAGGTTAACGGCAAGCAGCGTGGAATTATGCTGCCGTAAATTTGGAAACAGCTGTCGCTCAATTCCAAACATTTTGGAGGATGAGCTCTCAACTTGCCCCTGATTTTCAAATCGGGTAATGGGGATGTTTACCATACTGCCCAGAAAGATTCCTATAGCGGCCATGATTGACTGCTGGGCATTAAGGCCGAGTTTTGCAAGGGCAGAGAGCATGACTTCAGCCAGGAAGAAAGGAATGAGAACAATCAGGAGAAAAAACAGAAACAGTGCCAGGCAACCGGGTGGGAATCCACGCATATTTCAAGCAATTTTTGAACTTATACCTATAATTAAATAAAAATTGTTCTTCGAAAATAATTCATTAAAGAACAGCTAAAAATGACTCAGGTGTTAAATGAACTAAGATTTTTACTATCGGTAAGTGTTAAGTGTATAAATATTAATGGCCTATAGGAAAAATAATATGTAAGGAATTCCTCCCCAATAAGTCTTACCTTAACAGCAAATAATTAAAAAAATAACGAGGTAACAGTTATGAGTTCTTTAAATAAAGCAATGATCATTGGCCGTTTGGGTCAGGATCCTGATGTACGTTATACCCAGTCTAATACGGCTGTTGCTAATTTATCTGTAGCAACCTCCGAGCGTTACAAAGATAAATCAGGTGAGTGGAAGGAAAATACCGAATGGCATCGCGTAGTAGCCTGGGGGAGACTGGCGGAAATTTGCCAGGAATATCTTAAGAAAGGATCCCAGGTTTATATTGAAGGGCCAATACAAACGCGTAGCTGGGAAGATAAAGACGGGCAGACTAAGTACACTACTGAAATCAAGGCGCTGACCATGACCATGCTCGACAGCAAAGGCAGCGGTGGAGGAGGAAACGTGCCGGAGAAGCCCAAGAATTCTCAACCGGTTTCCAGCAATGTTGATCTGAATGAAAACTTCGATGATATTGATGACGATTTGCCTTTCTAATGAATCGAAATCTTTAGGTTTATGATCCTGAAAGCGATGGAATAGCTTTATGCCATCGCTTTTTCTATTCTTGCACCATAAAATACCTTTACATAGCTTTAACCTTAATTTGTAGTCTAAAAATATAGTAGTTGGACGATCCAGACAGTCTTCATTTTATTTTGTCATTTCTGATACAGGCTCACGATGCCACTCTTTTTGATGGCTCGTTAGATACCGTTGATCTCATTCTCCAGTTTTTCTTCATCGTGTTGGGACTGATCTTTTCTGCACTGTTTTCAGGCTCAGAGGTTGCTTTCTTCTCCCTATCCAACCAGCAGGATGTACTGACTGAGGGAGGCATCAGCGGTTCTGCCGACGAACTGATCCTGAGAATGCTGGAGCGCCCGCGTCGATTGCTGGCTACTATTCTGATCGGGAACACGTTCGCCAACATCATTACATCCGTACTTGCCGCCGTAGCTACCGGGAATATAGTGGCCTACTTCGGATTTTCGGAAATCCTTGTGTATACCCTCGAAGTGCTGGTCCTTACTTTTATGATTCTCATTCTGAGTGAGATTACGCCGAAGATTATTGCAATAAACGACCCTTTAAAATCGGCCAGAAAGATCAGTCGGTTTATTTATGGGCTATATATCCTGTTGCTTCCGCTTTCGAAACTCATTGCCAACAGCACCCTCAGCCTGGAAGAACGACTGCCTAAGCCGGACAGCAAAATGACTTCGGAAGACATCATGACGATGGCGGAAGTAAGTGAAATGGAAGGTTCGATCAAAAGCGATGAGCGAGAGATTATTGAAAATGTAATTGAATTCGGAACGACCTCAGTGAGGGAAATAATGACGTCACGGGTGAATATCGTGGCGGTTTCTACTGAAAACTCGCTGAATGAAGTATTGGCACTGATTAGAGAGAAAGGGCTTTCGAGAATGCCGCTTTATGAAAATGACCTCGATAATATTTTGGGCATCATTTACTCAAAAGACGTACTTCCCTACATAAACTCCGACATTGAACGGACCACGATTAACTGGCGCACCATAGCCAGGAAAGCCCTCTTTATTCCGGCGACCAAGAAGCTGGACGATCTCCTCAGGGATTTTCAGCAGGAGAAAACACATATTGCCATCGTGGTGGATGAGTACGGGGGAACGGAAGGCCTGATTACCCTGGATGATATCCTGGAAGAGATTGTGGGCGATATTTCTGATGAGTACGGTGAGAGCGAAGAACAGCTTTATACCCAGTTTAAAAACGGAGTCTATGTGTTTGATGCCAAAATTGATTTGGATGACATGGAGGAAATCCTGGAAATTGAGCTCACTGCCGATGACGACGATTTTGAAACGCTGGGTGGATTGGTGTATCATCTCACCGAACGCATACCCAATGTAGGGGAGAGGGTTTACTATAAAGGACTTGAACTCACCATTCACTCTGTGCAAAACAATCGCGTAAGGAAATTGCGAGTCAAATTGAATGAGGACGACGCAAAACAGAAAAAAAGCCGAGTCAAAGATAAAGAATAGTTTTTCCAGCTTAATGACCCAATCTACTGCCGAATTTCCCATTCAATCTGAAGTAAACCTGGCTTCCTATAATACGCTGCATATTGAGGCGAAAGCGGCTTCTTTTCTGTCGGTAACTTCCCAAGAGCAGCTTGTCAGTTTTATTGAAAAATCAAAGCCAGGGTATTCCGATCTATTCGTTCTTGGAGGTGGCAGCAACGTACTCTTTGCCGGTGATTATAATGGCCTGATTCTGCATGTAGCTATTAAGGGCAAAGAAGTTCTGGAAGAAACGGAAGACCACATCGTGTTGCAGGTAGGCGCCGGAGAAAACTGGCATGAAACTGTAAGGTACTGCGTGGAGCAGGGCTGGGGTGGAATTGAAAACCTGTCCCTGATTCCCGGAACGGTCGGGGCGGCGCCCATACAGAATATCGGGGCCTACGGGGTGGAACTTGAAGAAGTGTTTCAAAGCCTTGAGGCTGTTGAACTTAGTTCCGGAAAGGTAAAAACATTTTATAAGAAAGATTGCCGGTTCGGCTATCGTGACAGCATCTTTAAAAATGACCTAAAAGGTAAATACGTTGTTACTCAGGTGACGCTCAGGCTATCAAAAAAGCCGGAATTGAATACTTCTTACGGTGCAGTCAGCAAAGAGCTGGAAAAGAGGAATATCGATAATCCCACAATTCGGGATCTGAGTGAAATAATTATTGATATTCGCAACAGCAAGCTGCCCAATCCCGATGACCTGGGTAATGCCGGCAGCTTCTTTAAGAATCCCATTGTATCCGGGCAGAAGTATGAACATCTGAAAAGGGAATATCCATCTATGCCGGGTTATGAATTAAATGAAATTGAGACTAAAATACCTGCCGGATGGCTGATTGAAGAAGCCGGTTTAAAAGGCATGAAATATGGCAATGCCGGTACATACAAACAGCAGGCCCTGGTAATTGTCAATCACGGCGGTGCAACCGGAAAAGAAATTATGGAGCTGTCCAACAAAATTAGAACCACCGTTAAGAATAAGTTCGGCATTGAGCTGGTACCTGAAGTGAATATAGTCGACTGAGATGCCCGACCCTTCAAAAAAAGTGCCCTATTTTACCAAGCACCTGTTTCGAACCGGTCTTGAATGTCCCACCCGCCTGTATTACTACGCTAAGGATTATCCGGAAAACCGGGAAGCGCTGCCATTTATAGCTCATTACCGCTATAATAAAAAGCAGCTGACAGGCCTTGCCCGTTGCCAATTTCCAAAAGGCATTAAAATTGAAGCCGGTTCACTTGAAAATGATTTTGAGGAAACCCGGAAAAAACTGAAGAAGAGAAAAGCCGTTCTTTTTGATCCTGTTTTTTTATATGGCCGCTTTATGGCAAATATCCCTATCCTTGAAAAGGAGGGAGAAACAGTAAATGCCTATCATATTCAGACTAAAACCTTTCGCAGGGATAAACACAGTATTAGCGATTCTCAAGGCCGGGCTTATTCCAAATGGAGCAATTACGTAGTTGATTTTGCTTTCCAGGTCTATGTCATAAGCAAGTGTTACCCCGAGTGGAATATTCGCCCTTATTTTCTGCTGCCCGCCAAATATGCCCGTGCCAAAAAAGATCATCTTCATGAGGTGATAAACAGGGTAAAAGCAGGCAGGTTTTCTTTTCCAAAGAGCAGAATTGATGATGAAGAGATTATTGAGAAAGTGGATGTCAGCGAAGAGATAAATAGAATATTGAATGCTAATGCTTTCCAGCCCGACCTGTTTGAAGGAAAGTCATTCGAAGAGGTGCTGCATGAATTGGCGGGCTACTATTTTAAAGAGGAGAAATTCCCGGTCACCATTGGCAATAAGTGCAAGAACTGTGAATTTAGAATCGAAAGAGAAAGGATAAAAAATGGGGAAATCAGCGGTTTTGCTGAATGCTGGAATGAAGCTCTTGATATAAGATTGGATAAATCGCTTAAGCCACTGGTATTCAATTTGATAGGCCCGGGGACCAAGCGTTGGATTGAGCGAAGTATTTACCTGCAGGAGCACATACCTGAGGGCGAATTTTACAACCTGGATACTATCAGGGACGCCCGGGGTAAGATTAATGAGAAACAGCGTCAGTCGATGCAAATTATTCAGGCAAAAGGCAATAGCGTGCCCGAAGAGATGGTGAAACCCGATCTTTTCGAGGAGCTTAACCGATGGGAGTTTCCCATCCACTTCCTGGACTTTGAGGCAGGAAACTACGTGATACCTGTCCGGAAGGATAGAAGGCCGTATCATCTGCTTGTGTTTCAGTATTCCTGCCACACTCTCACGGAGGAGGGGCGCTGGACTCACTATGAATGGTTAGATGAGCACAATGGTGAATACCCAAATTATGAAATGGTTCGGAACCTTAAAGAGATTCCTGCGATTACCGAAGGGACTATCGTCCAGTATTCTAACTTTGAAAGAAATGCGCTCAAGACCATCCGTAAAGAGCTTCTCGCAGAGCAGGATCAAATAAGGGATGCCTCGGAGCTCTCTGAATGGATACTTCAAATTATTAACCGGCATGACTCCAGTAATCCAACCGGCCCCTATCTTTCCGATCTAAGCCGGCTGGTAAAAAGTTACTATTACAATGCGGAAATGGAAGATTCCTTAAGCATCAAGGATGTTCTGCAGTCTATCATGAGTATTAGCCCACGCTTGAAAGATATCTATTCCAAACCCTACAGCAGTGCCAACTATGACGCCGCCATATGGTGGCAGGCCGATCCGGAGGGTGCAGCGAGGAGTCCGTATCGTTTGATGCTCGATGACCGGGAGGAAGAGGGCATACGCAGGGGTACGGAAGCAATGGTAGTCTATGCCCGGTTGCTCAATGAGGAATTGACTGCCAAAGAAGAGCAATCATTAAAAAAAGCACTGCTGAGATACTGTGAGTTGGATACTCTTGCAATGTATATGATATACCAGCACTGGCAGTACCTGATGGAAGAAAATTGGAACTAAGTTATGGGATTTATATTTAAATTAGGCTGTCGTCACCTGCAAACAAAGTAAAACTATCATGAAAAGATTTTTAGCCAAAGCAACGCTTCCTTTTATAGCAATAAGCCTCATTATCACAGCTTGTGTGGTTCAGGAAAGTGCAATTACCGGTGACCGTAGAGCCTATGGTTACAGCTGGGAACAGGAGAAGCAGTTAGGAAAGGATGCTGATCAGCAAATTCAGGAGCAATACGGCATTTATGATAACGAAGAGCTGCAGCAGTATGTTGATAATATCGGACAGGAGATGCTGAAAGTAAGCCATATGCGTCGAGATGATACTCCTGAAAGATATAAAAACACAGAGTTCTATTTCAGGGTTTTAGACAGCCCTGTAGTCAATGCATTCGCCCTTCCCGGAGGTTATGTCTACGTAACCCGGGGTTTGCTGTCTCACCTGGACAATGAAGCCCAGCTTGCGGTTGTGCTGGGACACGAGATCGGCCACGTAGCTGCCAGACATGCCTCCCAGAGAGCTTTCGAGCAGCAGCTCGGGCAGGTAGCCCTTCTCGGGGGAGCAATCGCCGGAGAAGAGCTTTTGGGAATTCCCGGGGGCAGCGTACTCAATTTAGGAAGTCAGGCTGCACAGCTTTTGTTCCTGAGCTATAGCAGGGATGACGAACGGGAATCGGATCAGCTTGGCGTTGAGTATGCCGCCATGCAGAATTATCAAGCTGCCGAAGGAGCCAAGTTTTTTGTCTCTTTGAAAAGAATGTCGAAACAATCCGGCCAAAGCATTCCCGACTGGCAGTCCACGCACCCTGACCCTTCAGAAAGGGCAGAGACCATTCCCCAGCTTGCAGAAAGCTGGCGTCAGAAGGGCTATGAGCTCAGGATCGAGGATACAGACGAGTTTATGAGCAAGATTGATAATATCATTTATGGTAACAATCCCAGGGAGGGTTTCACGCGCAACGGCAACTTCTATCATCCCGATCTCAAGTTTCAATTTCCATACCCCGAAGGCTGGCAGGTTATTAACCAGCGCTCCCTGGTAGCTGTTGTAAGCAAGGATCAGAATGCGGTATCAATAATGAAGCTGGACAGCAAGTCTGCTGACGTTCAGGCGTCTGTTAATGAATTTCTGAACCAGGAGGGCATTACAACCATCAGCAAGTCAGCCGCAGCGAATAATGAACTTTCTGCTTATGAAGCGGTGGCAAGGGGTCAGACCGAAGACGGCACCCAGATAAAATTCTATATCTATGCCCTGAAACACGATGGTACTATTTACCGTTTTTTGAACTACTCTTCGCTGGACCAGTTTGCTACCTATGAACCAAGATTCAAAGAGATAACAGCAGGCTTCAGGGTCTTGAGAGATCAGAGCATCATTGATATACAGCCGGTTCGGCTGCAGGCTTTTAAAGCAGATAGATCGGGAACATTTGAGTCATTTTTGCCGGATGATTTTAGTGGAATGCCAATTGAGGTCACTCCAAAAGAGCTGGCCATACTCAACCAGGTTGAGCTCGGCGATCGCATAGAAGCCGGTACGTGGATTAAGGTTCCAAGGCAGTAGTTGTAGACGTGAGACGTGAGATGTGAGATGTGAGACGTGGGACGTGGGACGTGGGACGTGGGACGTGGGAAAAAGAATTCG
>DATFJD010000547.1:0-2728 GCA_035269475.1 Halalkalibaculum sp. | reverse complement strand
TTGTTTGACTATTCGGAAGATGAGCCTGACTGGCAGGCAATAGCTGCTGTTGCTGCGGTACATAATTACCTGACAGTCATTTCCGGAGGGCCCGGAACCGGAAAAACGACAACCGTTCTGAAAATACTGGCACTGATACTTGAACAGTATGCAGAGAGTGAACAAGATCCTTCCATCGCCCTGGCTGCTCCTACCGGAAAAGCGGCAGCCAGGCTGGAAGACTCCATTGTTTCTTCAATTGACTCCTTACATTCCCCCGGCGAAATTAAAAGCAAGATACCTACAGAAGGCCAAACCCTTCACCAGTTGCTGGGAGCCCGAAGGAATTCCTCAACATTCCGATACAACGAAGATAATCCACTGCCTTATGACATTGTGATTGTTGATGAAGCCTCTATGGTCGACCAGGCACTGATGAGCCGCTTAGTGAAAGCCCTGCTGCATGATGCCAGGCTGATATTGATAGGGGATAAGGACCAGCTGGCTTCCGTAGAAGCCGGATCCGTGTTGGGGAGCATATGCTCAGTTAATACCAACAGAATTTCCTCAATGTTCGCCGGACGACTTCGTGATTATTCGCTGGAAGTTCCTAAATCTTGTATTGAGCCTGATCCGCGGCCTCTTACCGATTCTATCATCCTGTTGAAAAAAAGCTACCGTTTTAAGGATGAAAGTGGCATTCCTGCTTTTGCTGCTTCCATAAATAGAGGAGATGCGAACGAGGCACTAAATCTGTTGAAAGAGGATGAACAGGCAGGTGTTCATTTTCGGGATTTTGAATCATTTGAGAAATTTGAAGGTGAACTGAAAAAGGATGTGCTGCATTATTTTTTACCCGTGTTGCAATCTGATGACCCTGCAAAAATGTTCGAACATTTGCAACACTTCCGACTCTTGTCTCCGCACAGAAGAGGGCCTCTCGGGGTGGAATACCTCAATAACAAAGTCGAGTCTATTTTAAAGGAAGAAGGTTTGATTTCCCGATTTGACAAGTGGTATCATGGTAAACCCGTTATAATCAATCAGAATGAATACAGCCTGGGACTAAACAACGGGGATATCGGTATCTGCTTTCACAAAGATGACGGAGACAAGCAGGTTCTCTTTAAGAGAGAAACCGGTTTCACCAACTTTGCACCTTCTCGTCTGCCGGATTTTAGCCCGGCATTTGCTTTAACCGTTCACAAAAGTCAGGGTTCGGAGTTCGAGCATGTAAAAATTGTACTTCCGGATAAAAAATCAAAAGTTCTGACCCGGGAACTGCTTTATACCGCTGTAACACGTTCCAGAAGCTCCGTAAGCATTACGGGGAAGGAACATATCCTTAGAGATGCTATAAATGCCAAAATTGAGCGCTCTTCCGGCCTTAATGATCTGCTATGGCCGAATAGTAGCATGGACTAACTACCTTCCTTGGAACTTTTCTAAAATGAACAAACAGTACTTACCCGGAAAATGCTACTGCCCGTTTCACTTGGTAACAAGCTAGAAATGCTTATAATTTTTTTCGGAACTTTCCTGAAGATTTGCAGTAAGTAGTGGTAGATAACAACTTGTCAGTTGGCTTTGTTAGCTGGGCCAATGGAATCAGGCATAGTATCTATTAGCCTGAAGCGTTATGAAATTTTGAGACATTGAAAAGTCAGGCACTGAATGCAAGTGACTTTTCACAGAATTTGACTTTGTTGTACCCCGAAAAAGCCAACGTATCAGAAGGAACCGGTTGATAGCCGGTTCCTTTTATTTTTGTCCCCGAAAAAGTCACAGTATCTATCCTTCCTTAATTTAATTTATATTTGTGACACTTACACTAAAAAATCGGGAACTCAATAATCTGATATGAACAAGAACATACATCGCTTTCTGGAGCTCAGTAAATTATTCTCAAAGCCGCATCCATGGCATGGGATTTCGTTAGGAGAAAAGGCTCCCGGCCTCATCAAAGTATATATCGAAATTGTTCCCGGCGATACCATGAAATATGAACTGGATAAAGAGAGCGGATATCTGAAAGTTGACCGTCCGCAGCGTTTTTCGAGTATCAGTCCGGTTCCCTACGGTTTTGTTCCACAGACGCTTTGTGCGAAACGTGTCGGTCAGTTTTGTATGGATAAAACGGGAAGATCTAATATTAAAGGAGATGCGGACCCGCTGGATATCTGCGTAATTACAGAAAGAAACGTACCGCACGGTAACTTGATACTGGATGCCATTCCGGTTGGCGGTTTTAGGATGATTGACGGAAATGAAGCGGATGATAAGATCATCGCTGTGATGAAAGGAGACGCCCTTTATGGCGCTGCAAAAGACATTACAGACATACCCGAACAGATTGTGGAGCGTTTATTTCACTATTTCCTCACGTATAAAGATATGCCCGGAGAAGAGGAAGCTCGTAATTCTGAGATAACCGACACCTATAACAGGGAGGAAGCCTTTGAGGTTATACAGCGAAGCATGGAAGATTATCGAGATGCTTTCAATAAAAGTAAACAGGAATTGTTTTCAATGATCCAGAAAGGCTTAAAGTAGAACACGGTAACAGTGAGAAACTAATAACAACTGTGCAGATTCGCCTCATCTGTTTTTATGGGTTTTCAATTACTCATAAAATAAAAAATGCCGGCCGCCACAATGGCAACCGGCATTGTAATGAGAAAGGAGGAAACTTAGTTTACTTCTTTAACATCAATAAGCTCAACTTTAAATATCAAAGTTTCATTAGGAC
>DATFJD010000546.1:0-7225 GCA_035269475.1 Halalkalibaculum sp. | reverse complement strand
GACTTCAGGCAATGGGTTCAGGGAACAAGTGTGAGGCGATGCGTCAAAACTCACATTGTTGGGGAAGTCGTCGGGTATATTAAGATTCACAAAACCGGCACCGGTATTATTTTCGATACAGATGGTTCCTGAACCCCCGCTTTCCGGTGAGAAAATACCATCAAGGATGATATCAGGGATCCCATTAGAACCAAAACTCTGAACCAGCAGGTTGCCGAAGTCAGATTGCTCTTCCGCCGGCGGGTAGTCATTACTGCGGCTATAGCTATTGTTATGTATGTAAATATTACCCGGATAGGGATTAAATCCCGGATCGGCCGGAGGCTGTTCCACACCGATAGCCACCAGGGCCAGATAGCTTGCTACAGCAGTGCCTACCACATTATTCTCATCCAGTTCATTATTGAATATCTCTACATCCGTCATGCTCAGTGTTAATATGCCGGTGCCCGCCGGTACCTCCCCGGCGATATGCCCATGGTGAGCAAAGTTACCCCGGTTATTACCCGTGATTGTGTTGTTGAATATTCGTGTCTGGTTCCCGTTTTGTGATAATTCCGGAAGATTTACAACCAGGATTCCGGATGCGTTGTCACTCAAAAAATTATCGTATACATCGGCACCTGCGGTATTTTCAATTTCAATACCAATAACATTGCCCTCTGCCCTGGAATCCCTGACAATAGCTTTATTCGATTGCCCTACATAAATACCGGAATCCGAAGCACCATAGGCATAGCAGTCTTCTATAAGAATGTTGCTGCTTTCAACAGGATACAGTCCATAGGCCCCATTCTCTTCAGAAGGCTCGCCGCTCCAAATGGTATTCAGCCTCAGCATTACGATGCTTTGGCTGTCCGTGAATTTGAGTGCATCCCCTTTGGTATCCCGAATAGTTAAATCACTTACAATGATATTATCAGAATTGGAAATGAGCAGGCCATCTCCTCCCGTTTCCTGGCTTGCAAAGGAAAGTATGGTATTCTCGCGGCTCAATCCTTTAATAGTAATATCGGACTTTGAATCCATAGTAAGTCCCCTGCTGAATTCAAACACCCCGTCACTCAGGGTTATGGTACAACCATCTTTGACCGTATTTAGTGCAGTCTGCATCTGGTTCTGGGCTGCGGGACCCGGTTCAATTTCAAAATTACAGGTTGGCGGCGCTTTACAGCCAACTGACAGTACCAGGACAAATAAAGCGGCTATTACTCCATAACGATTTATTTTATATGATTTCATAGGTGCCTCTTTTTTAGGTTGCGAAGGGTTTATTTTAGAAGGAGAGTAGAATGTTAAGGCCGGCAACCAAGCTTAGGAGATCATTTATTTCATCATCTAAAGGAACTCTCAAATAGGCACCGGTACGTACTGCCCCGAAATCATAGGAACCCAGAATTCCTATATCATGAATAGTCCTGTCTCCAAATGAAAGGTCTTCCTCTGTTATGATTAAGAGGCCGGTCAGGGCAGCGCCTATCTGCACTTCGTCATTGCCGTATAATACTTTACCGAAATAATTAATAAGGAACTCGTTATCAGAATCACCGCTTGGCAAGACAAAGTCCGGGCCACCGCCGATTCTTAAGTTTAATCCCCCGTCATTCTTCCAGTGATATTTCATATTTGTGGTTACAGAAAACGTCTCCGGCAAATATGTCCCCAGGTTGTAATTCTCAATAAGCAGACCGGTTAAGAGTCCCGCATTTTCCTGTTCCGGTGCCAATGGCAGCCGTACACCCAGATCCACATCTAAACCGGGACTAACATTATGCATCCTAACCCCCAAATAAGGGTTGCCAATATCCGTTTCCGAAAAATCGCCTGATGAGAAATGGGATAACGGCAGGTTTATCTTTAGACTGAGAACATCCTTAATAAGATAACTGCCATGCAGCATAAAGACGGAAGTAGGCGCTTCGGAATTAAAGCCCTCGTCTATAGAAGGGATCATCAATTCTAAACCGATAGTTGAGCCCTTTTCAGTATCATCAGCCCATACTGTCTGCCCCATAATTTTATTGCTAAAAGCAAATATCATAAACAAAGTCACTGACAAAACCAGTTTGTGTATCATTAAATATTTCATAGCTACCTCACTAATATGATTATGGCTGCCAGTTCCAATCAGCCGGTTTCTCTCTAATGTTCATATCTTCTCTCTAGAAGCACAATCCCTGACTTTCCTACGGCGTATTCCTCCATAACTTTACTCCAGAGTTCTTCCATGAGGCTGTCAACCTCTTCCCTGCTTTTATGTTTTAGAGCCGTAGGCGAATAACCGGCATGGTAGTTGGTAAAATTATTCAGCGTCTTTTCGCAGGGCAGGCTGTGCAGACGCGCCACTTTATAATTTGAATAGCCTTCCTCTGACCTCAGGTAACGGATGATGCTTTCCAGACGGACAAGTTCCATTATTTTTTGAGGCCGAACCCCATAGTACCTCAGGAATTTTTCCGAGAACCGTTTGGGATCTTCATAGCCCATCAGATCAGCCCACTCAAAAACCCTGGCAACCTCGGTTAAATTGGCCATTAACTCTTCGACGGCATTGTGCAATGTTTGATTGTTCATAACTTTCCTCACTCAGTTTAGAAGTCCCGGATTAGTATTTGACAAATAGGGCCGGACCAGTACGGTTTGAATCTGTATGGAATGCAATTCTCTCCACCGAATTCCTAGGCGCTTATCATGAGCAGCCGCGTCGCTTTCTATTATGCTAAAGAGCTTCAGTGCCCCTTGCACATTCTTAAACTCAAAGCTTCCTGCTTCCCGGATTTTTAAGTCATTGTGATTGCGAATCTCTTCATATATTTTTTCCGAAATTAGAATGCCTCCGGCTTGAGCCAGGTTTTCAATACGGGAAGCAATATTTACCGCATTCCCATAAACTCCTTCATCGCTATGCACGATTTCACCCTGGTGCAGACCTACTCTAACGGGAACAGATTGTTGCCTGAATATTGCCTGAATATTCAGAGCGCCATGAACCGCGTCGTAAGCGCTCCTGAAAATGCTAAGAGCCCCGTCGCCATAGTACTGAATGAGCTTGCCCTTATGTTTCCTGATCTGCTTATTGAGCACAGTGCGTAGCAGGCTCCTCATACGTACAGCTTCGCTCTCACTTTTTTGCATGATTGCCGTATAATCGACGATGTCTACAAACATCACCGCGGCAAGCAGACGAGTATGTTTGAATTCGGCTTTCATAATCTTGGGATTTATTCATTTGTATTTATGCTTCACCCACTAGATATGGCTGTTAAAGGCTGATATACCCGCCGAGAAAGGGGGAGAAAACGGACATTATTGGATAATTCACTCTAGGTGGGCTTAACAATTGCGAATTGAGACATCTATTCATCCATGTTTCAAAACGGGAAAATTGAGAAGGAGAAGAACCAGGTCAATTACACTTTCTTATTCACGGGTATTTGGCAGTTATCTTTATAAAATTTATGACTGGAAGGGGTAACTGATTATTCGGAATTTCTTTACTTGAATCCTTACCTTCCTATTGGATTGAAGGAGGGTAAAAACTGTCCGACAACCTGTATTTTGTAATTTCAACGTCGCCTGTTGAGCGGAATTCTGAAAGAAATTGAAGGGCTAAGGGTATATGATTCACTATGCATTTTAGGTTGATTGAATGCCACACCTACAGATACGCGTTGCCAGCGATCTTTTTCAAATGAAGCACCAATCAAAGATCCAACTGTCATTCCAATAGCCATACCGGTCATAACTCTTAATGCATTTTCCAGATCTGTAAAATCCATAAAACACACCTGTTCTTCAGAATTACATCTATTTTTCATGGTTAATGCCCCGCCTATAGCTCCGGGTATCATGCCTAAAACTATACCTAAACTCCTCCTGCTCTGTTTTCCTCTCTTTACCTTAAGTGACTGAATAGTGTTGTAGGGAATATTCATACGTTTATTCCCGGATGAAACCAATATTCCAATTGATGCCACCTCCTCTACCCATCCAACAATTCTTCCGCTATCAAAGGAAGGAGCATAAATTTTTACCATATCTCCGACTACTATATGGCCGTTTTGTGCTTGAGTACTTAGCGGAAAAAATGCAAAGAATAAGAATACTAATAGATTACCAATTATTGATTTATAGTATCTCATAACAACCTCCTTTATTGTGAATGAACAAATATTTTATCTCACAGATTTTTCATAAACCATAGTTGCTTTCCGATTCAGAATCTACGGTCATTGTTTGGCAATCCACACCAAGCTTTCGCTCCCAGGCTTCCTGATTCTTTTTGGCATCCTGCACATAGCCGGTGTGCTTAATCATGCCTATCAGCATTCTATTTAGCACATTGGCAGGAAATCTAAGCGGACGAATAATATCCAGGAGCAAAACTACCCGGGTTTCATCGGTATCATTCCAAACCTCGTGCTTGTAAGTATCATCAAAGAGCATGCTCTTCCCTTCCTGCCAGTGAGCGGTTATTCCATCCACCTTGATGCGACAATATTCGGCCTGCTTCGGAACTTTCAAACCAAGATGGTATCGCAGAAATCCTTTAAATACACCCCGGTGCTCCGGAATATGTTTACCGGGATTCAGTATCGAAAAAAACGCGGTAGTCATACCCGGGATGGATTCGATGAGCCTTGTCGTTTCCGGGCATATAGAACAGTTTATTTCCGCTTTATACCCAAAGCCATATAGGAAATAGGTTCTCCAGTCATCGTCTTTGCTGATCGATTTCTGATCTTCAGATATATCCTGGAATCTTGGTATGCTCTCTTTGTACAGCAGAACCTGATCCAGCTCCTCGCGGATGATTCTCCAGTTTTGCTCCAGGCAGCTAGCCCATTCAAATTGATAGGGATCAAGAAATGGAGTGTCCTGTATTTTGGAATACTTTGCCATGATCCGCTCCAGCTTCCATAGTACATTGCCTCCCAGGTCTTTGATAAATTTTCGTCTCTTCATTCTTGCTCGATCAATAATTGTTAACATGGCTTCAAAATTTAAGAGTATCGTTTGCGTTTCTTTAAGAATTCAACTTCAACCTAAAAGGCCGTGTGGGAGAATGATGCGACATAAAGCGGTGGTATAGGGGACATCCTATTGCATTTTCTTATCAATGAGTTTCAAACGAATTGGCCTTTCCGGTGAACAGCTGGATTTGAAATTGAGGCTGCCCTCCCGTAATCAGGGGTGTGCTCACCTGGATAAATCTCTGGAGGGTTCAAAAATTTTTCAGCAACCATCTAGAAACGAACTCCGAATCCGTAAGCCACAGTGAGATGATTATAGTTTACTTTGGTCTCTTGAAATGTAACGGTGCTATTATTCAGAGATTTGGAGTAGGGTCCTACCGAGTAGTTACCGGCCCACTTGTAGTGAATATCAGCGGAAACAAAAAACAAGCTTTTTTTGGGAAACCTAAGAGAAAGGTCCATATCTGCCCCAAGCTTTCTGCTTTTCTCATAGGAAACGAAACTACTCTCTTTGATTCTCAGTGTGTGCAGGGAAGGTCCTGCACTTAGCGAGATTATATCATAAAACCCTATCGTCAATTGCGTCGATATGCTTTGCATTTCATGCTCAATTCCCAGCTTTCCTACACTACTGCTATACCCCACCGTTTCCCCAAACTTATCAACCGAATACAGCAGGCTTAGTCCGTAATTAGGGTGATGGTGATAGGTTATCTTTCCCATCCATGTTAAATCGGAGTAGGTCTTTGGAAAATCTGTTTCCGGAATACAAAAAAAGAAAAAACAGTCTCTCGGTCTGGTGTGTCCAAAACCGTAGGTTCTCATTCCTTCCTCCAGTGATTTCACAGGAGCTGTAATTTCCGGATTTAAATATGCCGAAATAGTGAAGTGCTTCCCGAATTTTTGAGATGAACTATTACTGTTCTGGCCATGAGCCGTTGAAATCCAGAACATCCCTGCCACCAGTACTATCAGTTGTTTGAATATCCGTTTCATAAATCTTACCTCCGATTGCTTTAACATTAGGCTATAAGGGTTTTATTCATGTCCTGCCGGCGATTTATCTTTTAGCGCCGATAGACCATCGCAAGGTCATTTGTGTTTTTATTTTAGGCTGAAGAGTACCCAGGGGCTTTGCATTAAATAGCATCCTCACAGGTACCTTTTCCCAACGATCCGTTTTAGCCGAACCGATGGCCATACCAATAAGACTCCCCGGAATTGTGCCTAGAATTGCTCCCAAAGCAAAAGACTGCCCGGCATTCTCAGGTGCCATGAAACAAGCCATAAAACCTACTTCGGTACATTCCTCATAGGATATAAGGCCAACGATACCTCCAATTGCTGCCCCGCTAAACAAGCCTATTAAGGCCCCTTTACCAATGTGTCTTCTTTTTCCGGTACTCACCGAAAATTTGTGAACTGAATTATGGGGGATAAAGTAGGTTGAATCGGGACTTTGCAGAACCAATCCGTGCGTGTTGATACTGCTTAGGATTCCGACCATGGGACGTTTTTGCATCGAAGGGACATGAAGCCTTACACGGTCTCCTTCATTGACAAGCGCTTGCTGAGCTTTTAGCTCCATAGGTGAGAGTGCCAGGTACATACTCGAAACCATTAAAAATAGTCCACGGCTAAACCGAATTTTATTTTTGAACTTGGCGATCACATAATCAATTAATAACGTATACCTGAATTTCATATCTGCCTCCGTTTATTAGTTATCAACTACTCTCAAAATGATATTAAAGAGGCAGGTAAACCCGACAAACAAGGAGGCTATTTACGACACAAAGCCTTATCCTCTTTGCCAGCCTTCCGGATTATAGATGGGAAATCGCCTTTTGCGAACTCAATACTAAAAAACTTCAAGGGAAGGAATTTACAGGGTCACTTTTCATGATAAGCAGGAAGGGTTTATTTCTATATTACTGGTAAGCTGCCGTTTTATACAACGGAGGCCCACAATCCAATCATTTACCAAGTATTATGCCTTTTCTTCAGCATATTCGGTAGGTGTGCTTCCAAAGGTTTGCTTAAAAAGTTTTGAAAAGTATTTTGCGTCTTGAAAGCCAACTTTATAGGCAATTTCAGAGACATTACCCCAATCCTGCGCGATCAGCTGACTAGCCCGCTCCAGGCGCATCATCCGTATATAGCCGCCGGCTGACAAATCGGTAATTGCCCTTAATTTCCTTTGCAGCTGACGCGTGCTAAGGTTCACTTCATCGGCCAGCCAATCAACC
>DATFJD010000545.1:0-2404 GCA_035269475.1 Halalkalibaculum sp. | reverse complement strand
TAAAATTTAGATAGGACCTAGAAATTCGCTATTGCGTACTTACGGAAAGCTCCATCGAGAGCTTAATCCTGTTTTGTGCCCTTTCAAGTGCTTTGCGTGCACGTTCTTTATCGATGTCTTTGTCATCGGCATCAAGACGCTCTTTGGCACGTTTCTTTGCCTCTTTTGCGCGTTCCACATCGATTTCATCAACCGGTTCTGCGGCTTCCGCAAGCAGGGTCAGCTTGTTATCATGCACCTCAACAAAACCGCCGCTGACAGAAAAGTATTGCTTGCTGCCATCCGCATTGCGAACAAGTATTTGTCCGACCTCAAGTGTGGATATGATATCGGCGTGCAAGGTTTTCACTTCAAAACTGCCCAGCACTCCGGGAACCTGAACGCCCTTTACATCTCCGTCAAACAGAGATCCTTCGGGCGTTAAAATTTGAGCTTGAAAGCTATTCATAGATCAATCGGTTATTCCGCTGCTTCGTTTTCCTGTTCCAGTAGTTCTTTTCCTTGCTCTTCGGCTTCATCAATGCTGCCTACCATGTAGAATGCATTTTCAGGAAGATGATCAAGCTCGCCGTCAAGAATTTTCTTAAATCCTTTAACGGTATCTTCTACTTTGATGTACTGTCCCGGTTGTCCGGTAAACTGTTCAGCCACAAAGAAGGGCTGACTGAGGAAACGCTGAACACGACGGGCACGAGCAACAGTGGTCTTATCTTCATCCGAAAGCTCATCCATACCCAGAATTGCAATGATATCCTGCAAGTCTTTGTATTTCTGCAGTATCTCAATAACTCGCTGGGCTGTATCGTAATGCTCTTTGCCAACTACGTGCGGATCAAGAATACGTGAAGATGAATCGAGGGGATCCACAGCCGGATAAATACCGATCTGCGTCAGCTCACGGCTCAATACGGTTGTAGCATCCAGGTGAGCAAAGGTCGTAGCCGGTGCAGGGTCAGTAAGGTCATCTGCAGGTACATAAACCGCCTGAACCGATGTAATGGATCCTTTCTTCGTAGAAGTAATACGCTCCTGGAGATCACCCATTTCAGTAGCCAGCGTGGGCTGATAACCTACCGCAGAAGGCATACGTCCCAGCAGTGCCGATACCTCGGAACCTGCCTGGGTGAAACGGAAAATGTTGTCG
This sequence comes from Halalkalibaculum sp., assembly GCA_035269475.1. Lineage (GTDB taxonomy): Bacteria > Bacteroidota > Rhodothermia > Balneolales > Balneolaceae > Halalkalibaculum. The sequence continues at coordinate 1,260 of DATFJD010000545.1, read as the reverse complement.
ATAAAGAAGAGGATATCACGTGATATCTCATCACGGAAGTACTCCGCTACTGTCAATCCGGAAAGTGCCACACGTGCACGCGCTCCCGGCGGTTCGTTCATCTGTCCGAATACCAGTGTCGCCTGGGATTGTTTTAATTTGTCTTTGTCAACCTTGGAGAGATCCCACTCGCCTTCTTCCATGGCTTCCTTAAATTCGTCGCCATACTGAATTACTCCGGATTCGATCATTTCACGAAGCAAGTCATTTCCTTCACGGGTCCGCTCTCCGACGCCGGCGAATACGGAAAGACCGCCGTGGCCTTTTGCAATATTATTTATCAATTCCTGAATAAGAACCGTTTTACCTACTCCGGCACCTCCGAAGAGGCCAATCTTACCGCCTTTCGCATATGGGCAAAGCAAGTCAATAACTTTAATACCGGTTTCGAGCATCTCGGTAGAGGTAGCCAGCTCTTCAAAACTCGGGGCGGGCCTGTGAATGGGATATCGCTCTTCTCCTTTGGGAGGTTCGATACCGTCAATGGCTTCACCGACCACATTAAAAAGCCTGCCGCGGATATCTTCACCGACCGGCATGGATATCGGGGCACCGGAGTCAACTACTTCGGTATTTCTTACAAGTCCGTCGGTTGAGTCCATTGCAATGGTTCGGACCCTGTTCTCACCCAAGTGCTGCGCGACTTCAAGGTAAAGTCTGTTATTATCTTCTTGTTCTATATATAAGGCATTAAGTACCCGGGGGATTTCACCTTTATTAAAGTCGACATCCACAACCGGACCAATAACTTGTGCAACGGTTCCTTTATTCATTATCTATGATCGATTGAAATAAATTAAATTTTACTTGAGAACTGCAATCCAATCAAAATTCTGGAGCTTAAAATCGGAGCAGATTTTGTATCACTTTCAAGGCGGCAAAAGTTAGCTTTTTTTCGGAGCAATGGCAAAAGGATTCATACAATTACTTTTTAGAATTCTTCGGCTGATGAATGCTTTATCAGCAAAAATAAAATCATTCTGAACTTGCCGGCCCTTAAATTTTAAAAATTGAAAAAACGAGTCTATCTACAATTATTATTCAATGATTTTTGTTAGCTATGCTAAGGTATTACTTTTAATAAACTTAAATACGTCCTTTTAATATATTTGATTTCCTTAAATCATTAGATGCACCCTAAACTTTTAAATGTTGAAGATCATGGAAGATGTAAAAACCGGTTTTTCTAAACACAGCAGCTCCTACCTTTTGATTCCCCTC
>DATFJD010000544.1:0-3306 GCA_035269475.1 Halalkalibaculum sp. | reverse complement strand
TCCCTTTGAGGGGAGTACGGCTTTAGCCGGGAGGGGTGTCTGATGGTTTTATTGCCAACCTGAACATCAGACGCCGACCTCATTACCATGCTCCTGAACACCCCTCGCACCCTGTTCTGAACGAACAGGATGATCTCCCCTGAATGGGAGATACTATTTATGGCCATTAAAAAACCACCAGACCGTCCAGCATTTTTCAATCTGTCACTGGTAGCGAAGGCCTGATTTATAGGCCGAGGCCGGGATATCTCCATGCGTTGGGGACTCACTCAAACAAAAGCCCCACCAAAACTCCTTACATCCCAAAATTTATTCTATGCAAATGTTCCTTTTGCGTATTACATTATGTTGTAATGAAAAGAGGAACCTCCATAAATTAATAATCTATGGCAGAGTCATCAGAGGAGTCATCAACCCAGTCAGAGTCGCTTCAAGAGCAGGTTGATGAGCATGAATCCACCGTTCAGCAGAAATACGGCACATTTGGCGGGGTGTTTGTCCCGACCCTTCTTACGATACTCGGGGTGATTCTTTTTGTGCGCCATGGCTGGGTGATCGGAAACGCGGGACTCTTAGGCGGACTGGGTATTGTTACTATTTCCTTTGTGATCGTAACTTTTACGGCACTCTCCATGTCGTGTATTACCACCAATATTCGAATCAAGGCGGGCGGCGCCTATTCCATTATCTCGCAATCGCTGGGGCTGGAAGTTGGCGGCAGTGTAGGCATCCCGCTCTACCTTGCACAGACCTTTGCCATTACCATGTACATTTTTGGTTTCAGGGAGGGCTGGCTCTATATCTTTCCGGACCATCCTGCATTAGCGGTGGATGTCACCGTTTTTGCCGTTCTGTTTCTGGTGGCATTTCTGAGCGCAAAGCTCGCGTTTCGCATTCAGTATATCATCCTGGCGGTTATCATCGGTGCGCTGCTTTCGGTAGCTGCCAGCGTATTTTTCGGGGCGATGCAGCATGATCCCCAATGGCTGGGTGAATTTCCGGGATCGCAGTCCGGTCAGTCCGATGGCGTCAGTTTCTGGGTTGTGTTTGCCGTCTTCTTTCCGGCGGCCACCGGTATCATGGCAGGCGCCAACATGTCGGGAGAACTTAAAAATCCGAAAAAAAGCATTCCCCTGGGCACCATTTCCGCTATCCTGATTTGCTACGTTGTGTACGTGCTTTCCGGCTACTGGCTGTCGCGGGTAGCCACGCCCGAGGAGATGGTGACCAACTACAATGTGATGATCGATTACGCCTTTTCGCCGCCGGCGGTTCTGGCCGGACTTCTTGGCGCCACGTTCTCATCTGCGCTGGCTTCCATCGTGGGGGCGCCCCGTATACTTCAGGCGCTGGGCGATCACCGCATTTTTCCCGGCGGGGAGATGTTTTCCAAACTGGCTGGTAACGGCGAGCCGCGCAATGCCATCCTGCTCACCGGGGGGATCGTTATCGCAACCCTTATGGTGCGCGACCTCAATACCATCGCGCCGCTTATCACCATGTTTTTTCTGATTACCTATATGATGATCAACCTGGTGGTTCTGATTGAGCAGCGGATGGATATGGTGAGTTTTCGCCCCACCTTTCCGGTACCACGATTTGTTCCGTTCATCGGCACGCTGGGATGCCTTTTTACGATGTTCATTATCAATCCAACCTTTGGTCTGATTGCCATTACGTTCGTGTTTGCCGCCTACATTTATCTTTCCAACCGGAAACTTAAGGTTCCTTACGGCGATATGCGGAGCGGGCTGTTTATGTCGCTGGCTGAATGGGCCGCAAAACGGGTGTCGCTTCTTCCTGAGGATAACGAACGGGCCTGGAAAGCCAATCTGCTGGTGCCCGTGCAAAGTTCGCGCGAGCTCCGGGGAAGCTTCAGCCTGATACGTAACCTTGTGTACCCGAAAGGCTCAATCAAACTCATCGGGATTGCGGATAAGTCGGAGACGGACAGAATTAGCGATGATCTTTTCACTCTCGCCAGTTCCTTTAGCCGTGAAAACGTGTATACCCGCTGGTCGGTCATCGACTCGTCCAACTATAAAGAAGCCATGCTCAACTCGCTGCAAACCCTTCAGGGTACCTTTTTTAAACCAAATATTCTGTTCCTGAGGATCACAAATGACAGAAGTAAAGATGACGTGATTCAATCCATTATTGAGGAGATCAGTAATTACGACATGGGGCTGCAGCTCTATTTTGAAGATCCGGTGGCGCAGCTTGGCCGGCAGGGAAGTGTCAATGTCTGGATCAGGGAACAGGGCCCTGAATGGAATCTGGATATGGATCTGGGGAATATCGACCTTGCAATGCTGTCTGCCTTCAAGCTAAAGAAAAACTGGAACGCCGACATGCGCGTGATCACCGTCGTGGAGGAATCACAGGTTGAAGAAGCGTATGTCTACCTCGAAAATCTTCTGGATACGTCACGGCTGAAAGACGTAATTCCACACGTCGAACTTGGAACCTTTAAAGAGGCACTGCAAACCGCACCCCAGGCAGACGTAGATTTCTTTGGTCTTCCCCCAAAACCTGTGATAGATGAACTTCGCACCTACGTGGAACTCACCCGGTCCGCCTGCGTCTTTGTGGCCGACTCTGGTAATGAAAGTATAATGGCCTGATGCCGGGAACTCACCCCCGGCGCCTCTCTACTCTCCGCCATCCGGGGGATCGCATAGAGGGGTGACTCGTTGATATGGGTTTAGTTAATTAGAAAATTAGAGAATTAGGTGATTAGGTTTTTGGCGACTTGGATGGCAGGAAACCCAGCGCCGTAGGTGCTGAATATGGGTAGCCCCGGGTTTTGGCGAAGCCATCCTGCGGGCAACCCGGGGATAAATGCGTAACCATAAAAAATCCCCGAGGTGATTGGTTAGATCAACGGATGAATCTGTGTCGAGGTGGATATGGAAAGATTTATTAACAACCAGTCGTGGCCCGTATCATAAACCCACCCCTGATTGCTCCGCTGAACGCTCCTCAAACTATCCACTCCCGGCAGGGGAGATCATTTTAGGATGGCTCGTTACTAAGAGTACACCTGTTTCTATTGTAATAAAACCAAATATTTAGGCGATACTGAATCGGCGCCCGGTATTGACAATCAAACATAATTTTTTAGTGAGATGTTTTTGGCATCCGTCCATGATAATTCCTGGTTTCATTATTCCCAAATATTGCTACATTTCTATCAGAGATCTGGAAAATCAAACAAATAGCGTATGGCACGTCTCCCATCCTTTGAGCAAATCTCATCAAAAGCATCCGATACCTATCGCCGATTTCCATTTGTGTTAACTTCCG
>DATFJD010000543.1:0-4705 GCA_035269475.1 Halalkalibaculum sp. | reverse complement strand
CTTCCCGGATTAATTTAATTTCCCCAACTTCTTCCAGTTGGAGGTTGACGTCTACATTAATAGGATGCTGGCCGGCACGCATCCCATGATAGGCCAGGTTGGTAAACTCATTGACCAGGGCGTTTAGATCAGTCGGTTCCATTTTACCGGAACCTCCGCGGCTGTGCTGCAGCATGCTTTTGACGATTCCGTCCGTTCTGGAACCGTGTTCATGGATCTTGCCAAGATTAGATTTTACATCCGTCAGCAGGCCGATAAGATTTTGCAGCGGTTCTTCAATGCCCGAGGTCCCCGACATCTTTTTGTTGATGATATCGATCTCTTCCATAGCTTCCTGCATAAGTTCAATAGAGAGATCTGAAAAGTTATTCACAAAATTCAGTGGATTCTTGATCTCATGGGCTATACCTGCCGTCAGCTGTCCCAGAGAGGCCAGTTTCTCTTGCTGCACCAGTTGTTCCTGGGTGGATTTCAGCTCCACCATGGCATCGCGAAGCTTTTCGTAGGCTTCCGCATTTTGCATTGCAATACCCACATTGGCAGCTATGGTACTGAGCAGGCGCTGGTCATTTTCATTAAAGCGGTTTTCCTCTTCGGTACTTTGAATGCTGATAACACCAATGGCCTCTTTCCCGGAAAGAATAGGAACTCCAAGGAAGGATGAAACCCATTCCCCTTTTTTCTCGGCCTCGAGCCTGTCAAAGGTCTCTACCAGGTTCTGGTTGATGAGTATAGGTTCCTGTTTGGTAATGATTTTTTCTGTAATACCGCTGCCGAATGGCCTGGATGGGATACTCTCTCCATATTCGTAGGGGAAATGAAGCATGTTTGACTCACGATCGTATAAGGCGAGGTATACAATATCAGCCTCAAATGTTTCCTGCATAAGTTCTCCGACCAGCTCAATAAGAGTATCAAATTCCAGCTGGGTAACCAGCGCGCGGCTCACTCTGTTGACGGTATCCAGTTCCGTGGCCCGCTGATGGGTTTCTTCCAATAGCTTGCTGGTTTTCTTGAATAGTCTGGCATTTTCCAGTGCTACACTCATGCTATTGGTGAGGGTAGTCAGCAGACGGACGTCCGATTTGCTATAGGCATGCTCTTTGTCAACATTTTGAAGGCTCACGGATCCTATAACTTCCCCGCCCAGCATCATGGGTACAAAAATAGCCGACTTCGGGGGGAGTCCTTTGCTATACCCTTTGCCGCCGTATTTTATGGAAGTTTTAATATAGTCTTCATTGATCAATAAGTACTCTTTCGATTTGATCAGCTGTTTGTTAGCCCATATCAAAGGCCTGGGTTCGGCTTCGAGGTGTTTGCCTTTTTCAACGGCATATTCCCAGTGTTCGAGCCCTTTTTCCAGGTTAAAGGTGCGAATTAACAAGGTCTGTGTATCCAGTACCTTGCAGATGGTATCACCGACCAGGCTGTATATGGCATGCATTTCCATTTCCCGTACCAGTCCTTCTTGCACGCCGGTAATGATGGCCAGTTCGGCGTTGCGCTGCTCGGTTTCATTGAACAACCGGGCATTTTCAAGGGCTATACTCATACTGTTGGTAAGGGTACTGAGCAGGCCAACATCTGACTCACGGAATGCGTATTCACGATCCAGGTTTTGCAGGGTAACATAACCGGTAATGTTCTCCCCGACCATCAAAGGCACATAAAGCATGGATTTAGGCAACTTAGTGCCGGGTACGGCCGCATGCGGCTTTCCCGTAATTTCTTCAATCCTCCGGTCAGCATTGGAATTGATGAGCAGCAGATCTTTCCTGGTAATCAGATGATCCCGAATTTTATCAATGGGCCGTGACTCGGGATAGATGCGTTTGCCATCTTCAAAGGAATATTGAAAGTGTTCCATACGGTTCGAAAGGTCAAAGGTACAGATAGCTGCCACTTGGGCATCAAAGAGATCCCGTATCTGTTCCCCCACCATTTCATAGATGCCCTGCATATCCATTTCTGAAGCCAGGCCGACCTGCACACTGTTGATTACCGAAAGTTCGGCACTCCGTTGCTCAGATTCATTGAACAGACGTGCATTTTCAAGAGCTATACTCAAACTGTTGGCAAGTGATTCAAGCAGTTCAACGTCAGCTTCAGCAAAGGCATCTTCGCGGTCCAGATTCTGTAAAGTAACGTAGCCCATAATCTCCTGCCCGATCATTAGGGGTACATATAAAAGTGACTTGGGCAGCTTGGTGCCGGGTACAGCCACATGCGGCTTTCCGGTAATTTTTTCAATCACCTTATCGGCATTGGAATTAATAAGCAGCTTATTTTTGGTCTGAATCAGATGATCCCGAATTTTATCGATAGGCCGTGACTCCGGGTAGATGCGTTTGCCGTCCTCAAAAGAATACTGAAAATACTCCATCCGGTTTTTCAAATCGAAGGTGCAGATGGCGGCGACCTGGGCATCAAACAGTTCCCTTATGCATTCGCCTACCTGGTCATAGATGTCATGGATATCTTTTCGTGCAGCAATACCTTCCTGCACGCTTTTTATTACCGCCAGTTCAGCCTCACGCCTCTGAAGGTCAAGCGCGGTTTTATCCGCTTTTTTTTGTTTGCTCAGACTTGCTTTCATGGGATGCTATTCAATGTAACGGTGAAAATCGTACCTGAATCGGTGCTTTCGAATCTTAGGCTGCCGCCATGGGCCTCAATAATATCGTGTGTGATGGAGAGGCCCAGGCCGGTTCCTTCCGTACCTTTTTTAGTCGTGAAGAAAGGCTGCAATATGTTTTCCCTTATATCTTCCGGAATGCCGGAACCGTTATCTTCGATTTCGACAACTATATCGGTATCAGATTGTCGTGTTCTAACCACAAGTTTCGGCTGATATTCTTCTGAATTCTGAAGTTTGTCGCCGGTCGCCGGTCGTCCGTCCCCAGTCATCTTTGCCCGCATAGCGTCAAAGGCATTATTGATCAAGTTCAATAAAACCCTGCTAAAATCTTCACGTACCAGATTAATTTGGCCAATTCCCCCATCCAGAACCTCTTCTATCCTTACATTGATTGGATTTGTGCCGGCTCTCATTCCGTGATAGGCCAGATTTGTGTACTCCTTGACCAGCATATTTAGGTCAATGGCCTCCAATTCCCCCGAACCTCCCCGGCTATGCTGCAGCATGCTCTTGACAATTCTATCGGCTCGTGTTCCATGGTTTTGAATCTTAGCCAGATTACTGCTTATATCTGAGAGAAGTTCAGATAAGTCGGCTTTCCGCATCTCGAATTGACCATTGTCGCTTAGGGAAAGATTGGCCAGTTCTTCTTTAATGTCATCAACCAATTCTAAGGTTACATCCGAAAAATTGATGACGAAATTAAGCGGGTTTTTAATTTCGTGGGCAATGCCGGCTGTCAGCTGTCCGAGTGAAGCCAGCTTTTCTTGCATTATCAGTTGCTGCTGGGTTTGTTTAAGTTCTTGAGTTCTGTATTCGGCTTCTCCCAGCAGACGGTTGGTCGTATCAAAGAGTCTGGCATTTTCGATGGCTGTTGCGGCAAGCGGTGCAAACATGTTCAATAGCCGCAGGTCATCGGCACCAAAGGTTCGGTCACCGTCTAGATGTATGCTCACCAGGGTTCCAACCAGCTGTGATCCAACCATCAGCGGTACAGCCATTACAGCTCGTACGGTAGTTTGCCTGTATTTTTCGGATCGTCCATCCCAATTCTGATAATCTCGGATGATAATAGGCTCACGTGTTTCGGCTACTCTCCCCATGACGCCCTCACCGAGCCTGAGGCAGGTTCCTACCGATTGCATGCCCAGGTTGTGACTTGAAACAACTTCAAGCTCTTGTCGCTCTTCATGGTATATGGCAAGTTCTCCGCCGGTAACTTCTAAAAGAGAAGAGGCGCGTTCGACGACCGAGTCCAGCAGCAACCGCAATTCGAGCTTGGAGGATAAATCAGACATGGTATCCAGCAGGGCTTTTTGCTCGTCAGCTCTCTTCCGTTCGGCTTCAAAAAGCCGGGCGTTTTCTATAGCGGTTGCAGCAAGTGGAGCAAACATGTTAAGCAGCCGAAGGTCATCCCGGTAAAATGTGCGGTCCTGATCCAGATGAATGCTCACCAGGGTTCCAACCAGTTGGTCGCCGGTCATCAGTGGTACGGCCATGACGCCTCTCACGGTCGTATCCTGGTATTTTTCGGATCGCCCATCCCAATGCTGGTAATCACGGATGATAATTGGCTCACGTGATTCGGCAACTTTGCCCATGACCCCTTCGCCATGCTTTAAGCGCGTTCCTACAGAATTAAAACCAAGATTTTGACTGGATACCACTTCCAGTTCATGTGAATCGTCATCATATATAGCCAACTCACCGCCTGTGACACCCAGCAGGGAAAATGTGCGTTCTACAACAGAATCCAGCAGTTGGTTCAATTCTAGTTTGGAAGACAGGTCCGTCATGGTATCCAATAGCGCCTGTTGTTCATCCGCTCGCTTTCGTTCGGCTTCAAAAAGCCGGGCATTTTCTATGGCGGTTGCAGCTAAAGGCGCAAACATATTGAGCAACCGCAAATCGTTTTCGGCAAATTTCCGGTCAGCCTTTTGGTGCACGCTGACCAGTGTTCCCACCAGTTGGGTGCCGACAATCAGAGGCACCGCCATGACCCCGCTTACCGTAGCTTCTTTATATTTTTCGGAGCGCCCCTTCCAGTGTTGATAATCATCAATG
>DATFJD010000542.1:0-11346 GCA_035269475.1 Halalkalibaculum sp. | reverse complement strand
TTTTTGTATAGATGTGAAGGCCTTGAAGATGCGGTTCGGTATCTGCGGATCCTCCACATCCACGATAAGCAGTATGAGATCGGCATCATTTCGCGCCCGGTCGACCAGCCTCATCATTGCTTTTTGGAGTTCATATCTCGGGTCGATGATGCCGGGAGTGTCCAGGAAAATAATCTGCAGGTCCTCTTCGGAGTGGATGCCGAGAATCTGATGCCGGGTGGTTTGCGGCTTGTGAGTGGTGATGGATATTTTACTACCCAATATCCGGTTCATGAGCGTAGATTTGCCCGCATTGGGCTTGCCCAAAATGGCGATGTAACCTGATTTATGTTTCTGTTCAGCCATTATTTAAAATTTAAATAGTTGTGCCTTATCCGATTTTCTCATTTTGAAGCTAGAAGCTAGAAGCTAGAAGCTAGAAGCTAGAAGCTAGTATCCTGTATCTTGCATCCTGCATCCTGTATCTAGTGGTTATACTTATTCATGATTTCCAGGAAAGATTCCACCGTATTATGCAGGCCCTTGAACAGTGAGGTGGAGATCAGGGCATGTCCGATACTCACATCATTCAGATGCGGTACGGTACTGACCAGGTCTTCAAGATTGTCGAGATTAAGTCCGTGCCCGGCATTCACTTTCATACCCAGATCGTGGGCCATTTCCGACCCCTCTTTCAAACGTTCCAGCTCATGATTGCGGGCGACTTCCGTCTGGGAGTTGGCATAGGTGCCGGTATGAAGTTCAATGGCATCACTGCCCAGTTTATGAGCGAGTTCTATGTCTTCCGGATTCGGATCGAGAAACAGGCTAATTTCAATTCCGCTGTTCTGCACTTTTGGAAAAACACGCTGTTCAAAGTCATCAAACAAGCCGCTCATATTAAGCCCGCCCTCGGTTGTCAGCTCCTCTCGGCTCTCGGGTACCAGGGTGATAAGCTCGGGTTTTACATCCAGGCACATGTTGATCATTTCGTGCGTGGCGGCCATCTCAAAGTCAAGGGTTCCTTTGACAGCCTTTTTAAGCGCATAGACGTCCTCATCACGTATATGGCGCCGGTCTTTTCGCAGGTGAAACACAATGCCGGAGGCACCCGCCTCTTCACAGACTTTAGCCGCTTCTACAGGGCTGGGGTACCCTTCGCCGCGGGCATTTCTGAGGGTCGCAACGTGATCAATATTTACCAGAAGCTGCATAGGTGTTTTTAAAAATTAATTATCGGTTGTAATTGAAGGCCTAAATATAGATTATTTGAAGGAGAGTTTTAGATGCATTATTTACCTGTTTACGTATGATAATTACCCCTAAACGTATCATCATTACTTTAGCTGCCGTGCTATTTGCAGGGTGTGGAGTAGTTCCGCGATCGGGAACTCCGCCCGCTGCGGTTACGAGCGGTAACAGCACGGGAGGTTCCTCTCCACCCATGGCGGCATCGGTTTCATCTTACAGCGAAGCCCGTTCCACACTTATGCAGGCTTACCGCGAGTGGAAAGGTACGCCTTACGTTCTGGGGGGAGCAAGTTCAAGAGGAGTAGACTGTTCCTCTTTCGTCAGAATAGTTTTTGATAATTATTTCGGCATTGAAGTTCCTTCCAATACCCGAACACAGTTGAATGCCGGAACAAGCATTCGCCGGCTATCATTGCGAACCGGCGACCTGGTCTTTTTCCGTACAGGCCGAAAAACCCTGCATGTGGGTATCATAACGGAGGGGAAAGATTTTTTGCATGCCTCCACATCAAAAGGTGTTATGATCAGTAACTTAAAAGAGTACTACTGGTCCAGCCGGTACCTGGCCGCCCGCAGGGTACTTTGAATAAATATTTCTCAGCAACTAAATTTTAAAATCAGCCATTCATGAAAGGTTCTAATACCCATAGTTCACATTTGTTCTCCGTTTTGATTCTTTTGCAGCTTATCCTTTTTCCGGTATTTCTTGCAGCGCAGTCGGCCGATATCCATTTAGAGGGCGGGCACTATTTTGATGTTGAAAGCGGGAAGATGATTGAAAATGAGGGTATTCTGATTAGGGGCGGACGTTTTTATAAGGTCGGATCTGTGCCGATGGCTTCAGCCCCGAATGACTACCGGGTTATCGAGCTTGAGGAGGATGAATACATACTGCCAGGCATCGTTGATATTCACGCACATTTTCGGATGGATGCCTTTGGCAGTGACAGCCTGCGCGAGATCGATGAATTCAAATACAACTCCCTGGTATACCTGGCAAACGGGGTCACTTCAACCTTTTCCAACGGCACCTACTATCCCGAATATGAGCTGGCTGCCAAAAGACTGGTCAATTCCGGGCAGTGGACCGGTCCCCGTATATGGGCGGCGGGACCCTATTTCGGTACGGCCCGTCCGGGTTGGAAAGAGTACAGCAAGGAAGAAATTTACAGACAGGTAGATGAGTGGGCAGCAAAAGGAGCGGACGGTTTTAAAACCAAGGGTGGAGATCCGCAAACAGTGAAGCATCTTGTTGACCGGGCTCATCAGCACGGCCTGATGGTGGCAGGACACCTGGGCTCAGGTTCACACAATACCACCAACTCAATAGATGCCATCAATATGGGTATTGACCGGGTAGAGCATATTTTGGGCGGATTTGTGCTGGATCCGGAACAGAGGGCATACCCGGTTTGGAATAAGGTGGATACCGCTTCAGCCGATTTTAAGAAGACGGTTCAATATTTTATCGATCACGGTGTCTATTTTGATGCTACCATTAATGCCCCGGTTTACTTTACTACGCTAAAAGAGGGATTCGACTACTGGAAAGACGAGCAGGCGTTGTTCACCTCCTACGTGCAGAATCTGCTGGGAGAACGGGAAGAGGAGAGAGGCAGCAGCGAGCTGATGGACGGCCTGTATCATGCCATGAGGCGTAGCACCAAGGCTTTTTATGATGCAGGGGGAAGCGACCTGATTACCTTGGGAACCGACGCACCCAGCCACGGCTTTTACCTGGCCGGATTTGGGGCACATCGCGAGATGCATGCCATGGTGATGTCCGGCATCCCTGAAGCTGCCGTGCTCAAGATCGCCACACAAAACAGCGCCAATGCCATCGGTAAAGGCTCCCTGCTGGGATCCATTGAAACCGGGAAGCTGGCTGATCTATATATTGTAAAGGGCAATCCACTTGAAGACATAACCCATACCCGCAATGTGCAGGCCGTCATTAAATCGGGCGAGATTTACAATCCCGCCGAATTGCTGGATTCCGTCAAAGGCAAAATCGGACCGGAATCTGCAGGGGAGACCGAAACATGGTTCCGGTATCCGGAGCTTTTAAAAATGGTTAATGATCTATGACCAGAGAAAATTATTGCCACAGATTTGCACTGATTTTTATGTGCCGGACCTAATCTTATGGTGTGAGCGTCTCGCTCACATCATAAGGGTGGCATGCTTGCTCTATAAACCAAATGGAAAGCTCGATTCGTAAGGGACACCTAATAACCTAATCGCCTAATTACTTAGTTACCTAGTCACCCAGTCACCTAATTACTTAGTCACCTAGTCACGAAAAAGCTCCTTTAAAAGTTAAACCCTATCCGCATTCTAGAACAGTCCTGAAATCACTCCGTCATCATCCACATCCATATTTACGGCAGCCGGTTCTTTAGGCAGGCCCGGCATCAGCATCATATTACCGCAGATGATGACCAGGAATCCGGCCCCGGCTGATAGTTGAACATCGGTTACAGTAAGCACAAAGTTCTTTGGAGCGCCTCTCAGCTCTTTGTTGTCGGATAACGAAGCCTGTGTCTTGGCAATACAGACCGGCAGGTCGTCATAGCCGAGGCTTTTGAAGCGGTCGATATTTTTAACGGCCTTCTTCTCAAAATACACGTCATCCGCACCGTAAATTTCAGTGGCTATGGCCTTTACCTTGTCCTCAATAGAGTCTTTCAGATTATAGAGCGTAAACTTGTCGGGCTCGGGATTAGAGTCAGCGAGGCCGGTCACTTTTTCAGCCAGCTCCGTTACCCCTTCGCCCCCTTTGGCAAAGGCATCGTGGGCTGCGCACTCCACTCCCAGGGATTCGCACAGTTCATAGATGCGTTGAATTTCATCCTCGTCATCTCCCGCAAATTTGTTGATGGCAACCACCAGCGGCGCCTTGAATTTCTTCATATTGCCGATATGGGCGGTCAGGTTTTCCAATCCCCGTTCGAACTCTTCCCGGTGTCTGCCAGGCATTTTTGCCTCCTCCACCGAACAGCCGCCGTGATATTTTATGGCCTTACAGGTAGCTACTAGTACAACGGCAGAAGGCCAGATGTCGGAAGTGCGGCACACGATGTCAAAGAATTTTTCTGCTCCCAGGTCTGCACCGAAACCGGCCTCGGTAACGACATAATCGGCCAGTTTAAGTCCGATTTTATTGGCCAGGATACTGCTGGTGCCGTGGGCGATGTTGGCAAAGGGGCCGGCATGTACCAGGGTGGGCACATGCTCAAGCGTTTGTACCAGGTTGGGCATAATGGCCTCGTTAAGCACCACGGCCATGGCTTTATGGGCTCCGAGGTCCCTTGCCAGAACGGCCTTGCCGGCACGGTTATAACCTACAATGACTTTTCCAAGACGCTCTTTGAGGTCTGCCCGGGAAGTGGCCAATGCCAGTATGGCCATAATTTCTGATGCTGCCGTAATAAGAAAACCCGATTCACGGGGTATGCCGTTGACTCTTCCTCCTAAGCCCACCACAATCTGTCTTAGGGCACGGTCATTCATATGCATGGCGCGATCCCAAAGGGTATTGGTAACATCAATATCAAGCTCATTGCCTTTGAATATGTGGTTGTCGAGCATGGATGCCAGCAGGTTATGGGCGGCAGTCAGGGCATGGATATCCCCGTTAAAATGAAGGTTGATACGCTCCATGGGGATGACCTGGGAGTATCCGCCACCGGCTGCACCGCCCTTGATGCCGAATACCGGTCCCAGCGATGGCTCGCGCAGCGCAACCAGCGGGTTTTTGCCGATTTTTCGAATCCCTTGTCCAAGGCCGATGGAAGTCAGCGTCTTGCCTTCCCCGGCGGGAGTAGGGGTCATGGCCGTGACCAGTATCAATTTTCCGTCGGGACGGTCTTTAAATTTCTTCAGGACGTTAAGGCGTATTTTGCCGGTGTACTTTCCGTAAAACTCAAAATTTTCTTCATCCAGGTCCAGTTCGGCCATGAACTGGCGCATGTGATTCATGGGTGCCTGCTGTGCAATTTTAATGCTTTCTTCCATTGATGATATGGCGTTATTTAAGATTATATGGGAGAGATACGATAGGGAATTTTAAAGACAGGCTCCACCTGTCAGGCCCGATTTTTTGTAGGGGAATCCCTGAAATATTGTATGATTTTCCCTGCTGTATGTTGCCACAGATTCACGCAGATTTTTTAGTCAAATCAATACAGCTTTTTTTCGACGATAGGTAAGAGCTGGTTTATCTGTTAAGAATCAATCCGTATATGTTCTCACAGAGGCTCGCCTATTCACACGCGGAGTTTCGCAGATAATTTTTTCCAAACCCATTAATGAACTACGAAATATTCGATATGCTCTGTGAAAATCTGCGAGAATAAAAAATCCAACTCATAATAACATCCATTTTACCCTTTTGGATTCCGGTATTTAGTACACTATTGATTCTATACTATATGAGCACTGGTTATCACGGACCAGATTCGGGATCTGTACTGAAATCATAAGCAACGCTACCAACTAAGTTTCCGCTTTGAGGATTGTCATTGATTAACATGGAACTACTTTATAACCGGTCGTCGGTCGTCCGTCATCAGTCGCCATTTTCCCTTTCTCCCAACGTCCAACTTCCAACTTACACTTTTCTTTCAGCAAGTTTACGGGTTACCTTCTTTTTGTAGGTTCTGCTGATAGGCAAGGCCATGCCGTTTACACTCAGTTCGGTTTTAGAAAAGGAATTAACTTTTCGGCAATTGACTATAAAAGAACGATGAATGCGAATGAAATTTTCAGGGAGCTCTTTGAGTATATGACTGATGCGTTCGTTGCTGAGCACCGGTTCATTCGATTCGGTGACAATCTTGATATAGTCACCGGCGCTCTCGATATAAGTGATATTATCAAATGGGATTTTGGTCTGCTTGCGATCGGCCCATACCGTTAAAAAACCCTTCAGCATCTTGTTTTTTTCAGCTTCAAGCATCTTTGTTTTCTTCTGAATACCGAAGGAGCGCTTGACCAGTAATACAAATGCCTTCACAAAAACAATGAAGTAGAGGATAATTGCCAGGATGAAAATGTTGGTCACCACCGGACTTAAGCTGCTGTAATTAAGGTCGGCCAGCAGTACAAATGACCCTGTGATCACCCACATTTCCAGGTAGGTCGAAATAACCAGCAGGTAAGAGAAATAAAGAGCGAATCTCAGGTACCTTTTTTTAAGTAAAAACTTTGGCACCAGGTAATAATTGAAGAAATACGAGGTGCCTACAGCTACAGGCAGCAGCATCGATACAAAGTAAAAGGAGAGGATATAACTTTCGAAAACATTGCCGAAAACAACCGTAAGCAAAGCGGTGACAACTATCCAGAAAAGAATATGGGTTCGAATATGAAGCATAAGTTTTCTCCAAAAAAAGAGAAATATCCCTAATAAACCACACTTTTTCGATGAAATGCAGGTTTAATACGGGATTCTACATTGCCTGTTGTCACCTTTACGGGATACATTGAGTTACAAATCAATCGAAACTAAATAGAGCAAAATGACAGATTTATTTTACGCGGGAGGACCATTATTTATGGGAATTCTTACCATTCTATTACTAATAATTTTATCAATGTCGGCATACCGTATCATTCAGATTGTCCGTGGTAATGTGGACTATGCGACAAGTTTCAGGCACCGGTTATCTTATATAAAATCAGTAGGTTTGTTTGCACTGGTCTTTGGTATTCTGGCTCAGCTTATGGGGCTATACCAGGCATTTTCAGCAATAGAAATGGCCGGCGATATTTCTCCTGCGATTTTAATGGGTGGTTTAAAAGTATCGATGATTACCACCATCTACGGCGTCATTATTTTTCTGATTTCATATCTTCTGTGGATGGGGCTACACTATATGGCCACAGATTGACGCAGATTTTTTAAACAAATCAATACAGCTTGTTATTCGACGATAAATTAGAGCTGGTTTATCAGTTAAGAATCAATCCCTATATGTTCTCGCAGAGGCTCGCAGATTCACACGCGGAGTTTCGCAGATATTTTTTCCAAACCCATTAATGAACTACGAAATATTCGATATGCTCTGTAAAAATCTGCGAGGATAAAAAATCCAACCCATAATAACATCCATTTTTCCTTTTGGATTCCGGTGTTTAGTACGCAATTGATTCTATACTATAACTGAGCACAGGTTATCACGGACCCTGATTCGGGATCTGTACTGAAATAATAAGCAACGCTACCAACTCAGTTTCTGCTTTGAGAATTGTCATTGATTAACTTGGAATACTTTATAGCCGGTCGCCGGTCGTCCGTCATCAGTCGCCGTTTTCCTTTTCTCCCAGCCTCCGTTCTCCTTTCCTCCCTTAATCCGGCTTCTCATTCATATTGAAAAGGATAAACGAAAAGATATCTGTGATCTGCTCAATCTCTTTACCCGTCGGAGTTCCTGCTCCATGCCCGGCGCGGGTTTCAATGCGGATCAGCACCGGGTCGTCCCCCTCATGAACCTCCTGCAGGCGGGCGGCAAACTTGAACGAGTGCGCCGGCACCACCCGGTCGTCATGATCGGCTGTCGTGATTAGTGTGGCGGGATATTCGGTTCCCTGTTCCAGATTATGATAAGGGGAATAGTCATAAAGGTATTCGAACATCTCCTCGGATTCGTCCGCCCGTCCGTAATCGGAAGCCCAGGCTGCACCAATCGTGAACTTATGATAGCGCAGCATATCCAGCACGCCCACCTGTGGAATAGCAACTCCGGCCAGGTCAGGGCGTTGGGTCATGGTGGCTCCGACCAGGAGTCCGCCATTGGATCCGCCCATAATCGCCAGTTTATCAGAGCGGGTATAATCTCGCTGCAGCAGGTATTCGCCGGCCGCTATAAAATCATCGAACACATTTTGTTTCTGCATCTTGGTGCCTGCTTCGTGCCATTTCTCACCGTATTCGCCTCCGCCTCTCAGATTGGCCACGGCGAAAACACCGCCCAGCTCCAGCCAGGAAATCCATTCTTCGCTAAATGAGGGAGTGAGGCTGATATTAAATCCGCCGTATCCGTAAAGCAGGGTGGGATGGTTCGCATTTCGCTCCATTCCCTTGCGGTGCACGATAAACATGGGTATTTCCGTCCCGTCCTTACTTTCGTAAAAAACCTGTTTGGTTTCATATCTGTCCGGATCAAAGGCAACCTCAGGCTGCTTGAATAGCTCAGATTCTCCCGATTCAATATCATACCTGAATACCGTAGTAGGATAGGTAAAAGAGTTGAAGGTATAGAAGAGCTCCTTGTCATCCGCTTCTCCGCTGAAGCCACCGGCCGAACCGAGGGTTGGCAGTTCCACGTCACGCACGTATTCACCCGTCAGGGTTACCTGCTGTATCGCCGACTTGGCATCTTCCAGATAATTAAGAAACAGGTAGCCGCCGGCTGTGGAAGCGCTGTTCAGGACGTTCTCCGACTCCGGAATGAGCACTTCCCAGTTAGAAGGCACGGGATCTTCAATGGTAGTTTCCACCACCCGGTAGTTGGGGGCATTTAGGTTTGTATAAATCAGCAGCCTGTTGCCCTCGCTGTGAATGACCTGGTGATTATTTTCAAAATTATCGATGAGCTTGATGAAACCGGAATCTGCATTCTCAAGATCCTTGATGTAGAGCTCATTGCCACTGGTTCCTTGCGCTGCGGAAAGCACCAAAAAGCGTTCGTCTTCAGTCAGGCTTGCAGAAACAATGCGCCGCTGCACTTCATCGCCAAATACCACACGGTCATCCGACTGCGGCGTGCCGATTTCGTGGTAATACACCTTATGATTCTGATTCGCGGCGGTAAGTGCCTCACCTTCCCCAGGCCGCTCGTAGCTGCTGTAATAAAACCCATCGGTTCCTTTCCAGAAGATTCCCGTAAACTTAAGGTCGGAGAGGGTATCACCCACCATTTCTTTGGTTTGCGTGTCCAGGGTGATGGCTTTGCGCCAGTCGGATCCGCCATCCGAAATCAGATAGGTCATATGAGATCCGTCTTTGGAGAAAAATGTACCTGCCATGGATATGGTGCCGTCTTCCGAAAACTCGTTGGGATTCAGGAATATCTCCTCATCATCGCTATCCGGATCTTCAGTTCGGTAATACACGCTTTGATCCTGCAGCCCGTCATTCTTGTAGTAATAGTAGTAATCGCCGTGTTTATTCGGGGCACTGACTCTTTGGTAGTCAAACAGCTCCGTAACCCGTTTACTGATCTCATCCCTGAAGGGGATGGCTTCCAGGTAGGAAAAGGTCACTTCATTCTGGGCTTCTACCCACGCTTCCGTTTCGGCGCTGTTGTCATCTTCCAGCCAGCGGTAGGGATCGGCCACTTCCGTACCGAAATAGGTGTCGACAGTATCAACCTTTTTGGTTTCAGGATACTGGATGTCGGCTCCCGATGGCCCGGGCTGCCGGTTGCAGTAGACGAACAGCAAAGACAGGAGAAGCAGATAGGATATTGATTTCTTATTCATATGGCAGAAATTTAGGTTCACGGCTATGTATCTTCAAAATGTAGCAAAAAAAGATTAGGCATCTATACCCGGGACGCCGGACGATTTCAACGGCAGTTATATTAAGCAGCTTCTGATTGATTTCCCGAAGTCTCTCTGGCCGGAGGAGCCGGCTGCTTGTAGCGGCTGAGAATCCACACCAGTAAAATTGCCGCACCGGTCAGGATAAAGAAAAGAGAATCATAAAAAGTAACGGTTTCTCCCATCAGCAGAGGCATCAGCATTAGCAGTACGGAAACTACCAGTTCAATGAACCCATGTACACGGAAGGGAATTATTTTCTTCACCCCCAGCGGGAAATGAGTAAACAGCGTGAGCATCAGGTGAACGGCACCCAGCAGGTAGGAGATAGTTGCAACAGTAGGTGTAAGCGTAAAAAGATACGGAGCCAGGAAGAAGTAAAATACCGTCAGGTAGTCAAGCAAACCGTGAGCGAATGGAGGGAGTTTGTTCATATGGAAGCCAACTCTGTTAGGGTTATTCTTTATGGTAGCAAAAGAGAAGACGGGATACAAGATTCAGGATACAAGTTGCAGGATACAGGATACAGGATGCAAGATGCAAGATGCAAGATGCAGGATTGGGGAAGCAGGAATTTTCGGGCAAGAAATTAAGTCCCCTCCGTGGAGGGGAGATCAAGACCGAGCTCGTCGAGGTCGGCGATCGGGGTGGGTAACATGACATGCGCGCACCTTAAAAAGTGACAAGTGTGGACGCTAGTCACAGCCTTTATCTTCGCGCTCCTTTGTGTCCCCCAGTGAAACAGCCAGAAAGGGCAAACCTCGTTACCCTTCCACCTCTTCCGGTCGCTGTGCTACAACATATATATTTCGCCCTGACCGTTGTTCCTGGCTGAGTATCCTAAACCCTGCCTGCTGCAGCTCCTTAACGACCGTATCCAAAGTTACGCCGTGCGAACTGCCCGAGGCCCTTTCCCCGGCTTCCGCCTCTCTTCCCCGGGGTTCGAAATCGATGACGGCCAGTTTCCCGCCCGGTTTAAGCGTGCGGTACAGGCTCTTGTTCATGGAGGCCGGATCGGTAATGTGGTGATAAACCCTGCGCATATAAATAGCCTCGCAGCACTCTTCCGGCAGGTTGGTGTGAGTAGTATGGGCTTCCAGTACATCAATGTTGTTAAAATCGGAATTCTCAATCTCTTCCTGCAGTTCCTCGACCGACTCCTCTCCCAGTTCCGTACTGAAGATATGACCCTTTTCACCGATATACCGAGCGATGGCCAGGGTCTGTCCGCCGTCGCCCGCCCCGATATCTGCGACATGAGAACCCTCTTTAAGGTCAAGCACCTTGATGAGCCAGTTCACATCCGACGAAGTACTCTGGGCCCGCAGGCAGCCGGATGCGGCGAAAAGCAGCAGTATCGCAATAATGCTGTGAACGGCAAGGGCGCGCAGGCATGTCCAAACAACCCGAACCCGGTTCTGTAAGATAGTGTATTGGGATTTTTTTCTTTGGAACATCACAATCTGGTTTAATGACTTGATTGAAGCCTGTGCTGTAATTTACAAGTCCTTATAACAACTGCAAATGGAACGTATGGTTCTGATGATTAGTATTTTCTGTAATTATTTT